>NZ_BAAAXZ010000066.1:0-25424 GCF_039535865.1 Streptomyces thioluteus | reverse complement strand
CCGGTAGTCGCACGTCGTGCAGCGCTCCATCAAGGACTTGCCCTGTTCGAGGAGGCGGGAGGACCGCTGGGCGGCGGCGACGGCCTCCTGGTCCGTGGTGCGCTGCAGGAGCGTCAACCGTGCCTGGGGCCAAGGGAGTTCGTCGCAGCTGCCGAAGCGGCCGTCGGGGTAGAGGGTGAAGACGTGGTCGCACTTTCATGTCGGAGAAGTGGCAGAAGCCGGTGTCCAGACCTCTGAGCCGGCGGATCGCCGATACCGCCGGTTCGAGCTTCATCCGGGAGAAGTGCCCGGCGGAGATCCAGCGGGCGGCGGCGGCCAGGACGAAGTCGGCGTAGTCGGCAGGATGGACTGCCCAGTCGGGGCCCGGCCCCCGGCGACGCTGGCCTGCTGCAGCCGCCGGCTGGCCGTGGGTGCGCCGCGCTCCGGAGGCGGTGGCGCGCCGGACACCCGCGTCGAAGCACGGGACGAAGCTCACGGCGTCCACCGAGCCGAAGCCGGCGATGTGGTCGAGCACGGCCTCGGCCCGGCCCAGCACGGCCGGGGTGACGGCGGCGATGACGCCCGCCCGCACGGCCGCGTTCGGCGAGGAGCCGCAGGGCCGCCGCCACGCGGGGGTAGACGGGTTCGCCGTCGTAGCCCACCCGCCAGGCGTTGCCCCGGGCGTCCCCGTCCATGGAGATGCCGATCCGGAGGTCCGGGCAGTACGCGTCGAAGAGGTCGAGCCACTCGGCGTCCAGCAGCACGCCGTTGGTCTGCAGGGTCACGCGGCGGACGGAGGGCTGGCGGGCGAGCTCCGCCAGGATGTCGCGCCATCTGCTCCTTGCCCACGGTGATAGGGGCTCTCCGCCGTGCGAGTTGCGACGGCCAGCGGCGTGCCGTGGAAGATCCTCGCGAGGTCCCGAAACCTGGCCCGGTCCTATGCGTGCTCCGCCGGGATGTCCGTCCTTGCCGCTTCTCGTAGCAGTAGAGGCAGTCGATGTCGCAGGTCTCGCCCCGTAGTTTCATGATCACCGAGACGGCGTGCCGGGTGTCGTCCGGATCGAGGCTCGATAAATGCGCTCGATGTTCTCTCTGCGAACGCTCTCTCTCTGTGAACGCCCTCTCCGGGAATGTTCTCTCCATGGACGTTCTCTCCGTGAGCGACGATGCGGCTCATCGGCTCGCCTCCCTGCGGCCCCGAAAAAACCTTGGTGCTCCGGCCTCGGAAAGGGGCGTGGGAAATCTCGTGGGGCGACCCTTCCTTGTGTGGGGGGAACGGGTGGGATCGGCGAAAGGTGAACGGCCGCGTCGTCGGCGACGGTTCGTGAAGAGGTCCGGTGCTCCGGCGGGATCATCCGGGCGGCAATCACCGGACAGGGGTGGCGGAAATTAATGTATTTCGCACCTAGGTGCGTCGCCAGGCATTCTTTCGGCCGAAGGCGAGGCCAGGTTGGACGGACTTCCGCAGGTCGCGCCCCATGGACCATGGCGGGAATGCGCCAGGGCGCCCGGCTTCGGCCCCGCTCTCCCGGGAAGGTTTCAGGGAACGAATCCGCGCAGGTGCGAGGGGAGCGCCATGGCGCAACTGGCCGCCTCCAATGCGGTGATGTACGAACTCGCCGCGGAAAACCCGAACATGACGGACCTGGACCGGCTCACGAATCTCTACTGGGCCCTCTGTTCCACCCTGAGAGCAGGAATACCGGGAGACATCGTCGAACTGGGCTGCAACGCGGGACTCACCAGCGTGCTGCTGGAAATGGTCCTGGAGGCCGAAGGCGGGACCGGCCGCACGCTGCATCTGTACGACTCGTTCGACGGCCTTCCCGCCCCGTCGCCGGCGGACCGCTACCTCAAGAAGGGGGACTGCAAGGCGACGGAGGCGGACGTCCTCGCCGCCTTCGCGCGCCGGGACCTCCGGCCGCCCGAGATCCACGCCGGCTGGTTCGAGGACTCCCTGCCGCGGCACCTGCCCGACCGCGTGGCCTTCGCCTACCTCGACGGGGACTTCTACGAATCCATCCTCACCGGCCTGACCCACGTCTGGCCCCGGTTGTCCCCCGGCGGCTCCGTCATCGTGGACGACTACTGCGACCGGGGGCTCAGCCCCAGGGCCTGGGACGGCCTGCCCGGAGTGAAGAAGGCCTGCGACGCGTTCTTCGCCGACGTCCCGGCCGGCCGCCGCGTGCTCGTCGGCGCCGGCGACCTTGCCTTCGCCGAGTTCCGCAAGACAGTCGAGTCCCGTGGGGCAGGCGGGACCGGCGCGGCCCCGGCTCCGGCCCCGTCCCCGGATCGATGACCCGCGAGAAGGGACGCCCCGGCGTGCTGCACGACTCGTTGAAGATCGGAAGCGTCGAGGGGCTCCTCGGCGCGGCGGAGATCGATCACCTGGCCGCCCGCATCTCCGCCGAGCTCGGGGACGGTGCCCGCTACAGCGTCACCGGACGGACGCGTTCGGTGCACTCCGTCGAGGGCCAGGGCCTGGAACGCGTCAAGGAGGTGTACGAGCCGCGCGGGCCGCGTCGAGTACGACGAACTCCCCGCGGACATCACCGAGTTGCTCGATGCCGCCGTCGCCCGCCGCATGCCCGACCTGCGCAGGATCTTCCCCAGCGCCCGGCGTTCCATGGACTGGCTCTACGTCGAGTACGGCCCCGGCCAGTTCGTCACGCCGCACGTCGACTACCCGCATAACGAGATCGCCCCGGACCGGCCCAAGGTCGCGGCCATCGGGATCGTCCTCCACGAGGCGGCAGCCGGAGGCGAGTTCTACGTCGAGACCGGCGGCGGGGACGCGCTGTGGAACGAGGCCGGCGGGATCAAGGAGAACGCCAACATCCACAGCCCCTGGTTCGCCGGCATGCGACGCACCCGGTGGCGCGTCACATGCGGAACGGGGGACGCGCTGTGCTGGGGGACCCAGCTCGTGCACGGCACCGAGCCCGTGTCCGCCGGACGCAACGGCAAGTTCATCGGCTTCCTCGGATCCTGACCCGCCCACCCCCGGAGGTGTGGACACCGTGCGGACCGCCTTCCCCTACCACCCCTCGCAGGACAGCCGCGGCGACCGGCTGACCCCTCCCGTCCTGGAGCGCAACGCCCGCCGCTCCCGCGGGGTTTCCGGGCGCATCACCTGGGCCCACGCCCTCTGGATCGAACCCGAACTGGAACGCCGGTACGGAGGAGACCGGCACGACCCCGGCGTCAACCGCGAACGCGCCCGGCGGCTCTGCCCCCCGCCCCCGGACGCCCCCGCCCCACGGCCCCTGGGGCCGCCGGTGCCGGCCGCCTCGGCCCTGCACTCCCGGGCGATCGACACGGTGGGGGCCGACCCGGACGACGAGGCCTTCGACCTGATCCGCCGGACCCACAGCGGATACCTGTGCGAGCTGGCCGTCGGCATCGTCCGCTCCGGCGCCCCGCACCGCACGGAGCAGGACGCGGACGTCCGTACCCCGTTCACCGCGTTCCTCCCGGAGGACGGCGCACCGGTGAGCCGCGCCGCCGCCCTGCTGACGTCGACGGCGCGCGAACTCCTCGCCCAGTGGTACGACGCACACCACCAGGCGGGAGAGTCCGCGCAGGTGTATCCGCTGCCCCCGCCGGCCTGGGCGTGCCACGTCTTCTCGTCCTCCGTCCGGCACGAGTTCTGCCGGAGGGTGCGCGAGGAACCCGGCCACACCCCCGCACGGCGACGGGAGGCCGCGTCGCTGATGGACGCCGCCGCCGGCGCCCTGCCCCCTCCCGCGTCACTGCGGGCCGCACTGCCCGGCGGCGTCCAGGGCTCCGTCGTCAACGAACTCCTCGCCCTGTCCTACCCGTTGTGGGACCGGGTGCGCTTCTGCCTCGACTCGCCCTTCGACGGGCTCGGTTCGCTGTGAACGACGCGATGAACGCCCCTATGGCCGAACGACGCGCGCGGAAGGTGACGAACGTGCGACCGGCACCGGACAACGACGGCCCGCCCCCCACCGAATACGCAAGCGGCCGCGGGCCGTTCGGCCCCCGGGGGACGTTCCCCTACATCGCCCTCGAAGGGCTCAACGGGGCCGGCAAGTCGACCCTCAGGAACATGCTCGAGCAGTCCTTCTGGGCCATGGGCACGAACGTCTACACCATCGGCCAGCACTCCTGGCAGTCACCCGCTGCCGCCCGGGTCATCCTGGACGTCAAGGAACGCCGCCGCGCCCACCCGCCCGAGCGCGTCCGGCTCGCCTACCTCGACGACCGGAAGACGCAGAGCGAGCACATCCTGTCCCGGGTGCTGCGGGAGGTTCCCGTCATCGGCGACCGGTCCCTGGTCAGCGACATGGTCTACCTCCAGGCGCTGGACGGCATCCCCCGCCGCCGGGACGTTCGAGCTCTACCGCCGCCATGGGGTCCGCCTGCCCGATCTGATCATCCACATCGAGGTCCCGCCGGACACCGCACTGGCCAACCTCGCCAAGCGCGACCGCCGGCGCAAACCCCACGAGAACCCCCGGCAGATGCGGGCCCTGGCGGACACCTACGAGTCGGTGCTGTGGGGGAACACCGTGCCCGGCCTCCCTCCCGTCCTGCGCCACCGGCCCGCGATCGCGGACGACGGCACGTCGTACACCAATCCGGCGGACGACATCACGAGCCGCGCGATCGCCGTGCTCGGGCTCGACTCCTGATCACCCGCGTAAGCTTCCCAGTCCGTCCGCGGGCACGGACGGCGGCAGAAGGGAAGCGACGCGCATGCAGGAGCCGGGACAGGCGATCGTCCTCGCGGGAACCTCCGGCGCGGGCAAGAGCACGACGGCCGCGGAACTCCAGAAGATCCTCCCGGAACCGTTCCTCGCCCTGGGCCTCGACACGTTCTTCGGCACGCTCCCGCACCGCTGGACGAGCGAGGGCGTGAGGAGCGCCGAAGGCTTCTCCTACGTCCGGGACACCGACCCGGAGGGGCGCGCCCGCCTGCGCATCGACTACGGGCCCGTGGGCGCACGCCTGTTGGCCGGCATGCGCGCGACGGTCGCCGCGCTGCTCCGGGAGGGCAACAACGTCGTCGTCGACGAGATGCCCATCGACGCGTCGGTCATCCCCGCGTGGCGGGCCGCCCTGGCCGGGCAGCGCGTGCTGTGGGTGCACCTGACCGGCCCTCTGGCGATCCTGGAGAGCCGGGAGACCGAACGCTATCCGGAGCGGTTCCGGGGCCTCAGCAGGGGCCACTACGACGTGTGCGACGCCGACGCGTTCGATCTCGTCCTCGACGTCTCCGTCCTGGGCCCGCGCGAACGGGCCCAGCGCATCGCGGCCGCCCTCTCCCTTCATCCGCAGTCCTGTTGACCCCTCGGTGGAGCCCCGCGCGTTCGCGCTCCATCGGAAGCCGCTCCGGATACCGTTTCGAGACACGGATACGGCGGCACCCGGCCGGGGTGAAGGCGGCTACAGGAAAGCAGCGGTGAACAGGGACAAGTGCGGTATCGGCAGCTGACGAGCGGTTGGTCCTTGTGACCTCCGGCCTCACCCACCGCACGGCGCCGGAGCCGCTCCGCCGCAACCGCGACTACCAGGTCTGGTGGTCGGGGGCCGCGGTGTCCAACATCGGCAGCTGCCTCCTGGCCACGGCGGTCCCCCTGCTCGTCCTGGAGACCAGTGGCTCCGCCGGCCGGGCGGGACTCGCGGCCGGTGCCGCTGCCATGGCGAAACTTCTCGGATCGTCGCCCGCCGGGGCGCTCGTCGACCGCTACCCCCGGCGCGCACTGCTGCTGGTCGCCTCCGCGCTCCAGTTCCTGGCGGCCGTCTCCCTCCTCGCCGCCGCCGTACGCGACCACATCGGCCTAGCCCACCTGGTCACGGCCGCGGCCGTCGAAGGACTGGGGTACTCCCTGCACACCGCCACCGAACTGCCGCTCCTGCGGCGCATCGTGCCCGAGGAACAGCACCGGTCCGCCCTCTCCCGGGAGCAGTCGCGCAAGGCGACGGCACAGCTGGCGGGGCCGCCGCTGGGCGGCCTGCTGTTCTCCTGGTCGCCCGTGGCACCCTTCGCGGCGGCGACCCTCTGCTTCCTGGGCGTGACGGGGGCGGCCCTCGCCCTCCGTGCCCCGCTCGGGCCGCCGGTCCGGGATCCCGCACCCCGTGACGTCCCGAGGAGGACAACTCCCCTGGCCGGACTGCGCCATGTGCGCGACAGCCCCTTCCTGCGGTACATGCTGGTGTGGTTCGCCCTGGTCAACGGAGCGTTCGCCGGGCTGGGCCTGTTGCTCGTCGTCCTCTGCCACGACCGGGGCGCGGCCGCCGCGACCGTGGGCCTCACGCAGGCCATCGGTTCCGCGGGGGCCGTGGCGGGAGCCTGGGCGTGCGAGCGGCTGACCGCACGCATGGCCGGAGCGCGCCTGCTGGGGGCGGCGTCGTGGATGCTGGTCGCCGGAACCGTCGCCATGGCCGTCCCCCTCGACGTCCCCCTCGTCGGACTCGCCTATGCCGGCGCCCTGTTCCTGACCCCCGCCGTGAACGTGTCGTTCATGGAGTACATGGTCCGGACGGTTCCCGAACATCTCACGGGGCGGATCTCCATGACGATGATGACGGCGGCCCGCAGTCTGAACTGGCTCTTCGCCATGACGGTCGGGGCCATGGCCGACCGCTGGGGCCCCCTGGTCCCGCTCTTCGCCCTCGCCGGGCTGTTCCTCACCCTGGCCTGCGCCGGCCACGCCAGGGGCTCCGTGAGGGTGTCCGCCGACCTCGGCGGCCTCTGAGCGGCGGACGCGGGCGGTTCCTCAACCGTTCGCCTGTGCGGCGCGGTTCGCAAGCCCGTCACGGGCCCGCAACCGGTCGCCGACTCCCTTGCGAGATCGGGCTGGTGGCGCATTTCCATCCATGATCGACCGGAGTCGTTGACCCGGCGGTCCACCCGCCGGTTGGCTTTCACCGGCCGACCGACAAGAGCCGGGGACACGGGTCGGCCCGACAACAGGGGAGGACTGATCACGTGAGACGGACGAACGGCTGGGGCGGAAGACGGTGGCTGGTGCGCGGAGGCTGTGCGCTCGCCGCCGTCGGCCTGCTGGCGGGAACGGCGTCACCGGCGCAGGCGGGTCCCGAGGAGGACGGCGTTGTGCAGGTGGACCTCGGCCCCGACGGCATGCAGCCCGACAACTGGTCGGAGGCGCGCGGGCTGAGCGCGGACGGCAGATACGCCCTGTTCACCTCCCTGGCCTCCAACCTCGTGCCCGGTGACACCAACCGTCTGTACGACGTGTTCGTCCGGGACTTGCGCACCGGGCGCACCGAGCGGGTCAGCGTCGCCGACGACGGCGCGCAGCTGGACGCGTCCACGAGCACGGCGGCCATCAGCGGTGACGGCCGCTATGTCGCGTTCGCCTCCGACGCGCCCGGCGTCGTACCGGGACAGCCGGCGGACGGCGGCTGGAAGATCTTCGTCCGGGACCGCCGGACCGGACACACCGAGCTGGTCACCACCGGCGCCGGGACCTTCGAAAGCCCCGCCATCAGCGGGGACGGCCGGTACGTGGCCTACACCTCGGACCGGCGCGACATCCACGTCACCGACCGCCGGGAGGGGACCACCCGCCTGGTCACGTCCGGCGCGGACGGCTCCCGGGCCGACAACGCGTCCGACGATCCGGTGATCGGCGCGGACGGCACCACCGTCGGCTTCCGCTCGAAGGCCACCAACCTGCTGTCCGGCGACCGGTCCACCGCCGTCGCCGGTTCCAAGCCCCCTCCGCCGCGCCGCGCGTTCCCGTTCTACGTGTGGGACGCGCGCACCGGCCGGATCCAAGGTGCCTCCGTCGACCCCGCCGGTGTGCTGCGCGACGCACTCCCGGAAGCGACGCTGAGCCCCGACGGGGCGTACGCCATGTTCAGGGCCTTCGAGCGCAACGAGACGGAGGCGGGCGGCACGCATGCCGAGCTCTACGTCCGCGATCTGCGGCGGGGCACGACCACGAAGGCCGGCCCTCCGCTGCCCGGCACCCGCACCGTCCACGACGCATACCGCGGCAGCATGACGGCGGACAGCCGTTGGGTGCTCTTCGGTTCGGAGGCCGACAACCTCGTGCCCGGTGACACCGACCAGGCCGCGGACCTCTTCCGGCGCGATCTGCGGACCGGCCGGGTCGAGCGGATCGGCATGACCGGGGGCGGCGCGGACGCCTCCTGGCGGCCCAACTCCCTCTCCGTGGACGGTCCCGGCACCACGGCACTGTTCGACGGGACCGGCAAGGTCTTCGCCCGTCGGCTGCCGCCCGCCTGACCGGACCGGCACCATCCTCCCTTGCGGGGACGTGGGTTCGGGCGGGCGGTCTCCGCGACGGCGGCGGAGGGAGCGTTGGGCCGCAGTGACAGCGGAGCACGGGGAACGCGCGGCACCCGATGTGTGGAAACGGGCCGTGGCGGGAAGGCCACGTTCGTCGTCCCGCCGGACACGGTCGGCACCCCGCCGACCGTGTCGCCGGTGATGATCAGCCGACTCGACGCCTCCTCGCCGGTGGCCAGTTGGTGCGCCACCCGCGGGTCCTCTGCACGAAGCTCCCCGTGTTCGCGCGGCACCTTCCGGATTCTGAAACCGCCGAGGCAGGCCCACCGGCGCATTGGGGAGCATGATCGTGACCGTGGACGACAGCGAACGGCAACTGGAGTGGTTCAGCCACTTCACTCGACGGCGAGGAGAGCCGCCATGCGGACCGGCATCGTCATGACAGCAGGGCCGGGTGTGGAACACCTGGCCGCCCGCGCGGAGGAACTCGGCTTCGACAGTTTCTGGGTGTACGACACGCCGATGATCCACGGCGATCCGTTCGTGAGTCTCGCACTCTGCGCCAAGTCCACCCACCGGATCAGGCTCGGCATCGGTGTCACCTCACCGGCACTGCGTTCCGCGCCCGCCGCGGCGGCGGCCGTCAGCAGCCTCAACGCCCTCGCCCCCGGCCGCATCGTCTGCGGGGTCGGCACCGGCAACACGGCGCGCCGTACGCTCGGCATGCGGCCGGTGAAGACGGCGGAGCTGGAGTCGTTCACGGCCGCCCTGCAGGATCTCACCGCGGGCCGCGAGGCGGACTACCGCGAGGGGACCCGGTCCAGCAGGGTGCGTTTTCTGCACGTCGGGCCGTACGTCAACACCGAGGCTCCCGTGGAGTTCGTCGTGGCCGCGTCCGGCCCGAAGGCTGCCGCGGTCGCCGGCCGGCTCGGTGCGGGAGTGATCTCCTTCGGGATGCACGACCCCGCGGCCTGGTCCGCCCTCGGCCGTACCCGGCGGGCGGCGGCGCGGGACGCGGGCAGCGCCGGGAAGACCCGTTCGTACCTCATGTCCTCCCTGTATGTCCTCGCCGACGGCGAGGACCGCTACGGCGATCCGGTCAAGGACTCGATGGGGCACATCGCACTGAGCGCGCTGATCCTCGGCGCGGAGAACCCCGCCTTCCGCGCGGCCCTCCCTCCGGAAGAGGCCGCGGCTGTCGACCGTCTGCTCCGGTTGCGCGGCACCACCCCCACCGATCCCAGGCTGCACCAGGCGCTCTACCGCAACTACCTGGGTCGGCTGTCCCCCGCGGACCGCGAGCTCATCGTGCCCTCCCTGGTGGACAAATTCGGCCTGGTCGGTACCAGGGCCGAGGTCATCGAGCGGATCGACGTGCTGGAGAAGTCGGGGGTCGACGAGCTGGTGATCCAGCCCGTGGTGGACCCGGAGACCGAAATGGCCGAGCTCGCACGGCTGTTGGCCTGACACTCGGCGCAGGACGACCGCCGGAGTGCCAGGGCGTGCGTGGGGTCGCCGCGCGCCGGGCCCTGACTCTTCTGCGCTGTATGGAGTGTCCTGTATGCCGGTTGCGGCTGATCGCCGGGTGGGATACTGGGCAGCGGTCGGCATCGGGGCCGGAACGGGGGCGCGGACATTGGCGACACGAGTGTGCGTGACCGTCAAGGGACAGCTGGGGCTGGACGATCCCGACCGGATGCTCCGGGAGCTGGAACAGGCCACGCGGCTGTCCTGGCGCTGGGAGGAAGTCGACCAGGGCCCGGCCCTCTCGGGCGGCATCCCGGAGATCGTGCTCGAAGCCGTGATCGGCAAGGGCGTCGAGATGTCGGTCGAGTACGCGGTGGACGCCGTGCGGCGATGCGTCGGGCGCTGGCGCGCGGAGAGGCTCGACCCGCCGCGGACGGCCATCCGGACCTCACCCGTCGACGAGAACGAACTCGACGGCGCGGACGGTTGAGATGGCCTCCCGGGCGCTGGTGATCGGCCCCGCCGAATACGCCGCGGAATCGGGCGTCCGGACGTACACGGAGATCGGCGTGAGCGCCGTCCAGTACGGCGAAGTCCTGGCCGGCAACCCCATGTGGGGCGCCGACCACTGCCGCGTCCTCGCCCCGGAAGAGGTCAGGACGGCCGAAGGCGTGATGGCGGCGCTGGAGGAGGAGGCCCGGCGGACCGGACCGGGCGACATCTTCATGGTCGTCTACATCGGGCACGGCGCCTACTGGGGCGACGTGCCGGGCGCCGAAGTCCACTTCTCCGTCGGCTCGTCGTACAAGGACAAGCCGTGGACGTGGCTGTCGAGCTGGTACCTGTACCGGGCCATGCGCCTGTGCAAGGCCGACCTCAAGGTCCTGATCGCCGACTGCTGTTACTCCAAACATGCTGCCCCACCTGGGCAACGGGTTCGACACCCTCCCCGGAGTCCTCGACGACGCCGGCCAGGGCACCTGCGTGCTGACCGCGCTGAAGGACAACAACGTCAGGGCCTGGCCGCACGGCTGCGAGGAACTGCCCGGCGAACTGGCGCACTGCACCCCCTTCAGCGGGCACGTGCTGAACATCCTCAAGAACGGCACCACCGACCACCAGTCCCGGCTCACCCTCGGCCTGCTCCGTGACGCCGTCGAGGACGAGATGCGCCGCTGCCGCTTCCAGCACGACAGGCCACGGATGCTCCTCAACGACGCCCGCGAGAGCCGCGCGTTGTTCACCAACCGCATGGATCCAGCCCGGCGCGCGCCGCGCCCCGACACCCCGGTCGGGGCCGAGGAATGGGTCGCCACCCTGCTGCGGGAGAGCGACTGCGACGTGGAAGAGCTCCTGCGGGACCCCCGCAAGACCGGCGACGTGGTCGCCCTGCTGCGCACCTCGCCGCAGGACGGTGCCGCGGCGATCGCGCAACGCATCGACGAGCAGGCGTTCCGCAGGTTCCGCTCGCCCCAGGACTTCGCCCGGTACTGGAACAAGGCGGAGCGGGCGCTGCGCCCATGAGCGGCCGCGACCACGGGGCCCGTCACGCCGCGGACGGGACCGGCGACCGGCCGGACTCCGGCTACACCTGGGTGACGGCATGCGGCATCGGCGAGTTCGTGCGGAGGATGCAGGCCATCCGGGAGGGCGAGCGGCCCGCCACCGACACCAGCGAGCCGCCCCGACCCGCCACCGCCATGCGGGCCCTGCACGCCTTCGCCGTCGAACGTCCGACGGCCGACCTGATCGAGGCGGCGCAGAACGGGCACTTCGGCTACCGCGACGCCGTCAGCGTCCTGGCCACCGCCGCACTGTGCCGGAGCGTGAAGGAGGCAGCGGACCTGACGAGCCGTCAGTGGGAGGCGGAATCGGGACCGAGCAGCGGCGACACCCCGAAGACCGACGACATCATCCGCGACATCGCCCGCCAGCGGACCGTCCCGGACGTCGCGGCGTTCGTCCGGGAATGCCGCACCCTCGGCAAGGACCCGCTGGTGTCCAAGACGCTCTGCGCCTTCACGCATCGCAGCTCGGGGCGGAGGAACCTCGACAAGGCCCTGCTCTACCTCGCGTTGCGCGACGAGGACTGCGCCGGGGAGGCCGCCGAGCTGCTCCGCCGGACGCTGGCCGCGATCGACGAGGACGCGACGGAGCGCACCGCCGGCACCGGGCCCGCGGAGCAACTCGACGATCTGGTCGGCGCCCTGCACGAGATCAGCCCCTCCGAGCGGATCCTGGAGGAGTGGATCGACGGGCAACTGCGCGATCTGGGAGGCGTGTCGGACACCATCCGGCTCGTCGTGCGCCTGATCGCCGGCCGCCCGCCGGGACCGGACACCCTCGCCGCGCACGTCGGAGGAGCCTGGGGACGGTACGAAATCATCCCGCTCTGCGCCCAGTTGTCCACCCGCGCGCCGGAGAAGTGCGTGCTCGTCCGCGAACACCTCGCCTCCCGCCGCGACGTGCGGGAGCTGGCGGAAATCGTCGCCGACTGGCGGGCCTCGGAGAACCTGGCGAAGACGACCCGGGAGCTGCTGAAGGACATCGTGGCCAGGGGGACCGCGCGGACGGACGGCCCACGACCGCTCGGCGACCTCGACGACCTGGACCGGTCGCTGCGCCACGTCCGGGCCGATCCGGAGTGCGGACGCATGCTCCGGCTCGTCGCGGCGGAACACGTCGACGGCCGCTCCGGCGCCGACCTCGCCGCCCTGCTCCACCGGATCGAACGGCGGGGCGACCGCTGGCGCGCGGCGCAGACCATCGCCGAGCGGCTCACCGCCCGTGCGCTCGGCGCGGACAGCGAGGTCGGCGGCGTGCTCGTCGCCTACATCGGGGCGCTCCGCGAGGCCCGGGACGCCCACACGATCGACACGACCCTCAAGGAGGTCGCCGACTTCTCCCATTCCGGGCAGGACCACCGGGCGTGGGTCGCACTGATCGCTGATGTCGCCGACCGCCTGCACCGGGCGGGGCTGACCGCCGACGGGACGAACCTTCTGGAACGCTGCCTGGAGAACGAGCAGCGGGTCACCCCCGAGGACGTCGGCCTGGTGGTCCGGCGGCTCCGCGGCGCCATGGCGGAGTCCGCCCACTGGCGGGCCCTGCTGTCGGCGACGGTGGGCCGCTGGACCGATGCCCATCAA
The DNA here is from genome assembly GCF_039535865.1 of Streptomyces thioluteus. NCBI lineage: Bacteria > Bacillati > Actinomycetota > Actinomycetes > Kitasatosporales > Streptomycetaceae > Streptomyces > Streptomyces thioluteus. The sequence continues at coordinate 12,581 of NZ_BAAAXZ010000066.1, read as the reverse complement.
CGCGACGGCGCGGTCCGGGAGTTGCGCGCGGCGGGCTTCCACGCCGAAGCCGCCGCGGTCGACGGCTGATCGTCATGCCCGGCTACGGGACGGTTCCGGCTGGTGGTACGGCGTCCGGTCGCGCCGGGGGAGCAGGAGCGGGGCGGTCAGGACGAGCAGTCCCGCGGCCGCGAGAGCGGTGCGTGGGCCGGTCGCGTCGGCGAGCAGTCCGCCGAGCGCGGTGAAGACGGCGATGGACGCCTGCTGGCCGATCGACCAGGCCGTCAGGGTGCGGGCGACGAGATGCCCGGGGGTGCGTTCGAGCCGGTAGGTGGCGAGCACCGGGGTGTACAGGCTCATGTTGATGATGATCGCCAGCTCGACGGCCATCACGGTGACGAGGCCGACGACGCCGGGGCGTACGAAGACCAGACCGATCAGCCAGACGGCGCGCAGGGTGCCGACCGTCCGGAGGACCCGGTCCCGGCCGTAGCGGTCCACGGTCCGCCGGGCCAGCCGGGAGCCGACGAGTCCGCCGAGGCAGGGGACGGCGAAGGCGAGGCCGTACTGCCAGGGAGCGAAGCCGAGTTGGCGGAGCAGGAGCACGGCGAGCACCGGCTCGGTGGCCATGATCGGACCGGAGACGAGCATGTTGTTGAGGTAGAGCGCCCGCAGGACGGGATGGCCCATGATGTGCCGCCAGCCGTCGAGCAGCGCGCCGGCCCGGACCGGGGCCTTACCGGTCGGCCGTGGCGTTTCCTCCCGGCCGCGGATCGCGGCGATGCCCAGCGCGGAGAGCAGGTAGCCGAGCGCGTCGGCGACCACGGTGGTGACCGGTCCGAACAGGCCGATCGCCGCCCCGCCCAGCGGTGGCCCGACCGCGATGGAGCTCCAGTTCGTGGACTCGAATCGCGCGTTGGCCACGAGCAGGTCGTCCGGCCGGACGAGGGCCTTGAGGTGCGCGCCGGAGGCCGCGCCGAATGCGATCTTGGCCGCGGCGACCACGATCGAGACCGCGAGCAGCTGAACGAAGCCGAGCAGGCCGACGGCGTAGGCGACCGGGATCGTCGCCATGGCCGCGAACCGGGTCAGGTCCATCGAGATCATGACCGGGCGCTTGCGCCGGAACTCCACCCACGGCGCGAGCGGCACCGCGATCAGCGCGCCCACCGCGGGCCCCACCGCGGACAGCGCGGACACCTCGGCGGGGCCGGCGTGCAGCACCAGTACGGCGATCAGCGGCAGTGCCCCGAACCCCAGCCCGGACCCGTACGCGCTCACCGCGTACGCCGCCCACAGGCGGCCGAACTGCCGGCCCAGCCGTCTCCTGGCCACCATGCTCAGCGCTCCCATCCGAACAAACCGACGTTGACCGGTGAGAGCTAAGCGAGCAGCACAACAGCAGGTCAAACAACCATCCGGCCTGCTCCGCACAACCACGGGTTGTTCACTAGGGTGAGCCGGCATGGACCTCGAAGCAGTGCGCACCTTCGCCGCCGTCGCGGAAGCGGGCCAGTTCCGGAAGGCCGCCGACGACCTGTCGATCACCCAGCAGGCCGTCTCCAAGCGCGTCGCCGCGCTGGAGCGCGACCTCGGCGTGCGGCTGTTCACGCGCACGCCGCGCGGCGCCGAGCTCACCATCGACGGGCAGGCGTTCCTGCCCCATGCACGCGAGCTGCTGCGCGTCGCCGAGCGCGCGGTCGCGTCCGTACGCACCGGCCACCGCCCGCTGCGCGTCGACGTGATCAACTCGCGCGGCGCGGCCTCGGGCCTGATGCGCGGCTTCCACCGCGCGCACCCCGAGATCGACCTCGACGTGCTGATGCTGTTCGACGTCGAGACGGCCGTCACCGCCATCCGCTCCGGTGCGATCGACGCGTCCTTCCGCGCCGTCGCCGCGCCCGGCCGGCCCCTTCCCGAGGACATCGAGTCCGTCCGGGTGTTCGACGAGCCGCTCCAGCTCCTCACCGGCCCCGCCCACGCGCTGGCGGGCGCGAAATCGGTGACCGTGGCCGAGTTGGCAGGGCACCGGATCTGGATGCCCGGCATTGTCCCCGGCACCGAGTGGGCCGCCTACTACGACGATCTCGTCGCCGAGTTCGGCCTCACCATCGAGGCGACCGGCCCCAACTTCGGCTCCGACGCCCTCCTCGACACCATCGCCGACACCCCGGCCCTGGCCACCTTCATGAGCGAGCAGACCCGCCTCGTCTGGCCCGCCGGCCACGGCCTGCGCCGCATCCCGGTGACCGACCCGACGCCCGTCTACCCGCACTCGCTCCTCTGGCACCGCGACAACCCCCACCCGGCCCTGACCACCCTCCGCACCCACCTCGCCGCGACATCGCCCGGCGGCGACACCGCCGGGACCTGGGTGCCGGACTGGGTGCTTCCGCGCTGAACGACCCGCGCGTCTTCGAGCCCAGGGGCGGTGTCGGGCGGCTGTCGGCGGTGGTCGATGACCGTCGGCGACCTGTCGGTGATCCGTCGATGACTGCCGGGACAGTGGAGCGGGTCGGCGCCGGTCGTCAACGGCGCCGGCCACCAGCAGTCCACGATCAGGAGGGACACCACCCCCATGACCACTGACGTCACGATCGTCGGCGCCGGGCTCGGCGGCCTCACGCTCGCCCGCGTCCTGCACGTCCACGGAATACCGGCCACGGTCTACGAGGCGGAGCCCTCCCCGGCCGCGCGCTCACAGGGCGGGATGCTCGACATCCACGACTACAACGGACAACTCGCCCTTCAGGCCGCCGACTTGATGGACGAATTCCGCGGCATCGTCCTGGAGGGCCGCCAGGCGCTGCGGATCCTCGACCCGGACGGAACCGTCCTGCTCGACAGGGCCGACGACGGCACGGGCGGACGCCCCGAAGTGCAGCGCGGCGAACTGCGACAGATCCTGCTCGACTCGCTCCCGGCCGGCACCGTCCGGTGGGGGCACAAGGCCAACAGCACCCGTACCCTCGGCGACGGCCGCCACGAGGTGACGTTCGCCGACGGCACCACCGTCGTCACCGGCCTGCTGGTCGGCGCGGACGGCGCCTGGTCACGCGTCCGGCCGCTGCTCTCCGCCGCCATACCCGAGTACGCCGGCAAGTCGGTCGTCGAGACCTACCTGTTCGACGCCGACACCCGGCACCCCGCCACCGCGAAAGCGGTCGGCGGCGGGTCGATGATCGTGCCCTCGCCGCGCAGGGAGATCTTCGCCCACCGGGAGAGGGGCGACACCCTGCACGCCTACGTGGGGCTGTCCGAACCGCAGGACTGGTTCGCCGCCATCGATTTCACCGATGCCGCCGCGGCCACCGCACGGGTCGCGCGGGAGTTCACCGGCTGGGCGCCGGAACTCACCACGCTGATCACCGCCGGCGACACCGCGCCGGTCCTGCGCCCCCTCTATGCCCTGCCGACCGGGCACCGGTGGGACCGGGTGCCGGGGGTGACCCTGATCGGCGACGCCGCCCACCTCGCGGTCCCGAACGGCGAAGGCGCCAACCTGGCCATGCTCGACGGCGCCGAACTCGGCACGGCCCTCGCCGCACACCCCGACGACGTCGAGGCCGCGCTCACCGCATACGAGCGGGCCATGTTCCCCCGCAGCGCCGAGGCCGCCACTTTCGGTGGTGCCGAGGCCCACGGGACCGACTCCGGCAACAACGCGGCCCACGACCTGATCGCCGCGTTCATCCGGGACGAGCAGCCCCAATAGGGCGTTCACCAAAGCCGTTTTCGCCTTTTGGCCATTTCAGCCGGTGAAGGTCCGGTTGGAACGAGGAGTCGTGCCCGCCGCGGTGCCCACGCCGTCATGACCGCCCACGACCGCACCCGCGGCACCGCCGCCCTGTGATCCCGCACTCTGAAATTTCGATGAAACGAGCCGGGAGAGATGGGCGAGAAGTCCGCGAAGTGGCTACGGGCTTGGCCTGTACCTGACCGATTCCGCCATCGTCACGTCGTCACTGGTGACGCTATGTTCACCTCCATTGGGCACCATCACCGAACGCTTTACCGGCCGGGTTCCGGCCCGCGATTCCGCATGGGCCCGGCCGGGGAGGGGGAATGATGAATCACTTGAGATCGCCCGGCCGCTGGACCAGAGGACTGGTCGCCCTCACCGTGACCGCCGCCTCGGCGCTCGCCACCATGACCGCCGTGGCCGGTCCCGCCGCCGCCACGGACCGTGCGAAGCCCGCCGCAACCGCCGACCAGCCGAAGCTCGGAGACGCCTGTACATCCGTCGATCTCGGCAAGCGGTACCCGTACATCAAGACCGCACAAGTGGTCCCGACGATCACGCACTTCAAGGGTTGGTACGTCACCGAGGGGTCGTCGGGGTCCCAGACGATCGAGACCAGCACGCAGACCGTGGTCACGGTCCAGGTCGGCCTGTCCGTCAACATTCAGGGCAACTTCAACGTCGGAGTGCTCGGGCAGGTCGGGGCGAGCCTGGGACTGAACGTGCAGATTTCCTCCAGCCACACCAGCAGCGAGTCCAAGTCCATCACCTGGGACTTCCGCAGGCCCGGTTACTACGGCCTCTACGAGGGAACCCGCAAGGTCACCGGCCAATACGGCAGCCTCAACTGCAACCGTGTCGACCAGGGCAACGGCACCTTCGCCACCAAGTGGATCGCAGGGCCCGAGAGCGGCAGCTTCACGACCTACACCACGCTTGAGGAAGGCGCGGTCCGGTGCGAGGACACCGTGCCCGCCAACAGCATCATGAAGAGGGCGCAGGACCTGCTCGGCTGCGGCACCGCGGCCGCCAGGGCGGGCGCGCACGCACCGACGGCGAAGAAGGCGGCCACGCCGGAGAAGGCGGCGAAGGCTGCGCATACGGCGAAGTCGCGTCCGGGCGGCTGGCCCCCGAACCCCGCCGTGCCGCCGGGCTTCACCTGCGACCAGGGCTACTACAAGGTCGCCACACCGGAGCGCTCCTTGTTCTGGACGCCGCAGGCCGCCTGGGTCGGCGATGGCGTCCTGCTGAACCCAGCCTCGTGGTTCGGTTACGACGACCAGTGGCAGGTGTGCCGCGGCCCGGAGACGGGCGGCATCGCCGAACACATCCTCGTCAACCGTTCGGGCAACAAGTGCCTGGGAGTGGCGGAGAGCACCGCGTCCCAGGAGGGCGCCCCGCTGCAGCAGGCCGACTGCAAGACGGACGATCTCCAGCGCTTCTACGTCTACCGGGATGTTCCCGGCTCGGACAGGATCGGCCTCCAGAACAAGTTCACCGGATTCATGGTCGGGCATGAGCGCAACGCCGAAGGTCAACTCCTGCGCCAGTACAGCATGGGCAAGCCCGACGGCACCGGAACGTACGCTCTGGTAAAGGCCTGACCTTCCTTCCCTCCTCCGCGTCTCGCGGCCCGATCCGGTCCCGGCCTGGACGGCAACTGGAGGATGCCGTCGTGACGTTGCGGCATCCGCCCCGAGCTTGAGCCGAGGAAGAACTCACTGGATCCGGTCGGTATGGGGATGATCCGGCGATGCCGGGCAGGCGTAGAGCTGCAGATCGTAGCCTCCGGCGATCTCGACCATGGTCGGGGCCGCCGGGTGAGGGTCGGCGGTGGAGGGCGTGGCGTGGGCCTGCTCTTCGTACGGGATCCAACTGCGGGTGTTGGCGCCCCATTCGGTCGAGGCGATGGTCAGGAGCGGGTCCATCTCGGCGTCGCAGGCAGGGCAGTTGCGGGGGACGGGGTCGGTGAGGCCCCAGCGTGTCCAGCCGCCGGCCTTCCAGCCGGGAGCGATGGACAGTACGTTTCCGTAGAACTCTTCCGGGGCGGGTTCGTAGGAGTTGTCCGGGGCGGCGTCGGCTGCCTGCCGTGGGCTCCAGTCCTGCATCTGTTCCTGCAGTTCTTTGGCCAGCTCCATAGGGTCGGGGTATTCGGTGGTCTGCTCCGGGGCGAGCAGGCACAGCTCGGGTACGTAGCCCTTGAACTGGACCACGGCCGGCTCCGGGGGTGTTGTGAGGACGTCGGTGACTGCGGCTGCGGACCGCCAGTACAGCGCGGTCCTGGGCTTGGGCTCCGGCGGGTGCTCGAAGGGGCACCACAACACCTGGAGCAGATCGGCCCGCCCGGGCGGGCGCAGCAGGGGAACGTCGCGTACGTACAGTTGGGCCACGGGCAGCATGGCGACCGGGTCCTTGGGCCATGGGTGGCCGGCGTTGATCCGTTCGAGGATGGCCGCCTCCTCGGGTGTGACGCGAGGGCGGCCCGGTGGCCGGCTTGCCGCTGCCGCTCGGATGCGCCGCTGCAGTCGCACGTCCTGCGGCGATGTGGCCGGATTCCCGTCCGGGACGTGCGGGCCGTCGCAGTACGGCCACGGCGCGTCGGCGGGCCAGAGCAGAGGCCCGCCGACTGAGCTGTCGTGCGGTGACGGCGACCCGGGGCGTGGATGCAATCGGGTCGCCGTGCGTGCCAGCGGGGCCAGTTGAGGGAAGACCGCCGTGACGTCGGCCGGCCGCGGCGGGGTGGTACGGCTCATCCTGGCTCCCTGCGGTGCGCATCAGGCCGGATCAGTTTCCGAGGTTGAGCCCACTGGCCTCTGTGTTGGTGACGCCGGTGATGGGCAGCAGGCTCTGCGTTCCGTCCGCCCGCTGAATCGCGGCGCTCATGGTGACGCCTGTGGGGATCGTGCTGGTGCTGTCCCGGTAGAGGGGCGTCACCATGTAGAAGACCGCATCGTCCGGCCCCACCTTGGTAGGGTCCTCAACCGTGTTCTTTACCTGCTTCTCGTAGGTCCACATGTTGTTCGGACCGGTGTTCATCCCCACCTGCCAGCAGGGGACGAGGTTGTCCAGCCCGCCGTCGTCATCCTGCCCCTTCCCGCCGAGGGTCTTGGCGATCAGATGGCACCGGGAGAGTGTGGTTGCAGGCGAGTGCGTGCGTACAAACTCCTTGGCGTCCAGCCAGCCGGTGACTGAATCCTTCTTCGTAGCCTCGGTGCCGTCGTCGGCGATCTTCCGCAGGCAAGCCTGCGCCCCGGCTGCCCGGGTACCGGCCGGACCCTTCGGGGTGATGTCCTTGTTGACGTGGTCGACTTTCTCGGTGCTGTTATGGATCCACCCGCCGCCGGAATTGGCCTTCGCCCACTTCAGGCATGCGGCCTTCGGTTTGGTGAGGTGCTCGGTTCTATGCGCTGGATCCGCACGGCAGATTGCGCCGTTCACGAACTGGAAGTGGGATACGCCGGGGTCGACATCGGCTGTGTAGGTTCCCTCGTCCTGATCCTTGTCGCTCAGGTAGCCGCCCTGCCAGCTGTCGCGAAGGAGCAGGTTGCCTTGACTGGTGTACTCGTGGGCATAGTTGTTCGGCCCCTTGATGGTGACGCGCCACTTGTAGCCGATGGCCTTCCCGCCCAAGACATCGAACCCGGTCTCCATGGCGAACGGGTGGTGGTTGGACTTCTCCTTGAGCTTGACCCAGGGGACGCCGCATGGGATTTCTCCGGTGTCCTTGAGATGGGCCTTGGACTGCTGGGCGGCGCGGCGCATCACGAGGTCCTTGGTGGCCGCCGGGATGGGAAGGGTCTTCCCGTCGGCCAGCCGCACCGTGACGTTGCCCGCGTGGTCCGGGGTTCTGGTGACCAGCTCCGTCACCCGCACCTTGGTCATCTTGAACGTGACGGTGCGTTCCTCCGGGCCCTTCGTGACGGCGCTCCCGCGGTCGGCGGGATGTGCGGGCGCGGCGTCGGCCGTCGCTGTGCCACCGAATGCGACAGCGGCTGCCGTCGCGGCCACCGTCGCCCCTGAAAGGGCACGGCGCAGCCTCTTCGGCTTTCGTCCGCGTCCTCCATGGTCGCGACGTAAACCGGGTATGGACAAGTTCGTCCCCTCTCCTGGTGTCCGGTCGATACGGCCTCCGTGCCCGTACCGGTGCGCTCGGGGTTCTCTGCTGGAACGACGGCCGGCCCCGGTGCTCGAACCCGCGGCTGGTCCAGCGGACGCGCCTGATCGCGGTTCACAAGGGATTCCTCTGGCCGAGCAGCTGAGGCCGTGGGTGGGCCTGCCTCTTCTCGGGTAGGCAGCGTTGCCTGATGCGAGGTGCAGCATCAGTGATATCGCGTTACGGGGGACGGTCAACTCGTCCTTGACATGGTCTCCTCAATCGAAATGTCTGCTTCCGGCCCGGACGGATCCTCCAGGGGCAGGTGCTACATGGTGTGGCGGGGGGAGACAGAGCTCGCTGTTCGGGCTGGCAGCGTCAGTTGGCCACCAGCCGGCGGAGCCGTCGAGGACGGAGTGCATGCCCGTGCGGCTTCGGGAGCCGTAGCCACGCCTCCGCGAAAACCCGTTGGCGGTCCACGGCGCCCCCTGCTACTTTTCCGGAGGCCGTGCGAGAGAACGAGGAGGTGGTACCCGTGAACGCAGTATCGACATGGGTGCTCCCCTCCGGGGTCACGGTCGGGCGATAGGTCGTCCGGGAGCGCCGTTCAAGAGCACTCCCGAAAGGCATGACCATGCACTTCACTTCCGAGCGGCGCCTCGACGACGGCGTCCTCGAACGCGAATTCACCCTCGGCGAGATCCCCGGCATCCTGTGGACACCCGCGTCCGCATCCGCACCGGCGCCGCTGACCCTGATCAGCCCCCCGCCCCTCGGACTGCGCAAGATGTACCCCCGGCTGGCGGGGCGGGCTCGTTACTACGCGGCGGAGTACGGCTTCGCCGCGGCCACCATCGAACTCCCCGGGAGCGGTGAACGGCCCCGTTGGGCCGCCGCCGAGCAGGCCCGCGCCGACCTGCGCCGGGTCATGGAAGCCGGCGAGCCGGTCGGCGACGAGATCGTCGACGCCCTCGTCCTCCCGCTGGTCGACAAGGCGGTCCCGGAATGGCAAGCCGCCCTGGACGCCCTCCTGTCGCTGCCCGGGATCGGCGGTCCGGTCGGGTACGAGGGGGGAGTGATCTCCATCGGCATCCGGCTGGCGGTGGTCGAGCCGCGCATCTCGGCCGCCGTGTTCTTCGCCGGGAGTCTCGTGCCCGCCGCCATGTTGGAGGAGGCGCGCCAGGTCACCATTCCGCTGCATGTCCTGCTGCAGTGGGACGACGAAGGGAACGACCGGCAGGCGGCCCTGGACCTGTTCGACGCCTTCGGCTCCAAGGAGAAGACGCTGCACGCCAACATGGGCGGGCACACCGGCGTCCCGCAGTTCGAGCTCGACCCCGGGGCCCGGTTCTTCGCCCGGCACCTGAAGTGAATCCGGACCGTCAGGTCGGCAGCAGGCGGTAGTCGGCTGCCGATAGTTGCACGACCGCCCCGATCGTGGTGGCGCTGGAGCCCATGAAGGAGGAAGAGTCCCCGGCCGCGAAGCCGGGGACTCGGCGGGGCTCAGGGGAAGTCATGGGAAACTCACGGGATGTCGTACGTCCGGTCCGGGAGCAGGGGAGAGGCCCGGCCGTGCGTGCCGTCGCGACAGTCTCACCAGCCCCTCGAAGACCACGGCGGCCAGCACCACGACGAACAGGCTCGTCCCCACCCGCGCGTCGGACACCCACGTCTGGGTCAGTGAGTGCAGAAGCGTCAGGGCGGCCAGGTAGCCCAGCAGCAGCACCGCCGCCCCGGCGGCCGGGTTCGTGCGCCACTGCCGCAACAGCGTCAGCTGCTCCTTGGCGTCGTAGGCACCCCGCCCGACGACCGGCAGGCCCGACCGGGCCAGCGCGGGAAGCCCCAACAGGAGGAGGACGCCGGCCAGGAGCGCCGCCATGCCGTACCACAGGTGGTCGCCCTCGGCCCAGTACAGGACCAACGCGATGGCCAGGAAGCCGGCGCGCGCCAGGATCCCGCGGAGCATCCTCCGGCGCCGGGAACACTCCGGGCTCAGCACCACCAGCACGACGCCGGGCATGGCGTAGACGACCAGCGTCAGGATGCCGTTCATCGAGGTGATCGTTCCCCAGGTGCCGTGCACTGCGATCAGGAGCACGGTGCCGATGGCGAAGTTGACGAGCAGCACCTTCAGTACACCTCGTACCGCGGCCGCGCACCGCGATGAACGTTCCCCGGACGGTCCCGCACGTTTTGCGGTGCGTGAGGTGGGCCGCGCTGAGCGCGGCGACCCTCGCGGGTGAGGGCGTGGGCGAAGACCAGCCCCGAACCCAGCGGGGCCACCACCAGCGTCGGCCCGGAGGACGTACTCGGGCCAGCCCAGCGTGTCCGCGATCCCCTTCAGGGCCTTGGGGTCGCCGTCGTGTAGCAGGCCAGTTCGGGGTGGCGAGGGACGGCGATCTGGGCGGCGCAGTAGAGCACGAGCGCGCCGGCCAGGGTTCCGTACACCGCCCTGCGCAGCCGGGCCGCTTCGCCGATCCCTTCCCGTTTGACGTTCCGGCGAAGTCGAGTGGTGCCTGGAAGCCGATGTACGAGAACAGCACGCCGGAGCTCACGAGTCCGGGGAGTTGGACGCCTCCGTGTCCCGTGCTTCCTCCCGGGGGATGGCACGGTGCCGGATCCAGCGCGGCCTGGTCGTCGAATCCGGTCCAGAACAGCGCGGCGACGATCAGAACCGGGAGGACGACCTTCCACACGGCCAGTCCGAGAATGACTGTGGAAGAACAGCCGTTGAGGCAGCAGATTCACGGCGGCGATGACCGCCAACAGGGCCGTGGCACAGGCCAGTCCCAGCCGCTGAGTTCCTTGCCGGGGAGGTCAGGAATCCCGTCGACGGAGCGGGAGAGGATCTTCGTGATGGCGACGGACTCGCTGACTCCGTTGGTGACATAGAAGATCCACAAGCCGGCCGCCATGACCGTGGCCACCAGGGGCCCACTGCTCTGCAGCGGCAGGAAGATCAACCCGCCGGTCTTCGGCCGGGCCGTCCCCAACTCGACCATCACCGCCGCCAGCACGACCATCATCGCGCCGCACAGCCCCCAGCACCACAGCGCGTCGAAGCCGAGCTGCCGTGATTCGAGCGAGGCGAACAGCCAGCCGGAGCCGATCAGGCAACCGACCGCCAGACCCACCAGGTCGTAGACCGACAGCCGCCGCGCCTCGCCCACCGCTGCTCGCCCCCGTCGGCTGCACCGCGCCGCCGTCCCGGGCCTCCGGAAGAGCCATACGCCCCGCCCCACCGTCAATGCGTCATCCGTCAATGCGTCATCGCTCTGGGAAGCGTCAGATTAGTCGTCGTGCGCGGGTGACGTACGGCGCTTGGCGGTCTTCCGTCCGGCGCGGGTGGTGAAAAGGGAGCGCTGAGCGAGCGGTGAGCGCCTGGCGGGCTCGCTCCGACCGCGGCCGGTGCAGGGGGTGAGGAAGGTGGACAAGGGGAGGGTGCGACACAATCCCCTTATGCGCATAGTGGTCTTGTACGGCGGAGAAAGCCCGGAGCGGGACGTCTCATCGGCCTCGGGCACATCGGTTGCCCGGGCTCTGCTCGACCGGGGGCACGAGGTGGTGCTGGTCGATCCGGCTGCCGAGACACCGGTGCCGGCCCGGTCGCTTCAACCCGGTGACGCGGTGGACACGTTCGTGGTGGGGGAGGAGCCGCCGTCCCTCTCGGACCGGCAGCGGTTGCGCCGGCGCATGCACGCTGCCCTGACCGGCGGGCCGGTGCTGGAGATGCTGCGCGGCGCGGAGTTGGTCTTTCTGGCGCTGCACGGCGGCTGGGGCGAGGACGGGTACGTACAGGAACTCCTGAGGAAGGCGGGTGTCAGGTTCACCGGCGCGGCCGGTGCGGCCTGTGCGGGGGCATGGCACAAGGGCCGGGCACAGGCGGCGCTGGACGCGGCGGGACTGCCGGTCGCCGAGCGGGTGCTGTGGCGGCCCGCCGGGGCCGGTGAAGTGCCGGAGGATGTGCGGCGACTGGTGGCAGCGGGGCCCGTGGTGACGAAGCCTGTGGCGGACGGGTCGAGTGTGTCCGTTCACCGCGTCGATTCGCTGTCACAACTGGACCGGATCGCTGCCGAGGTGAGCGCCGATGACGAGGCCGAGCTGCTGGTGGAGCCGTTCCTCCCGGGGCGGGAGTTCGCCGTCGCCGTGGTGGGCGACCGAGTGCTCCCCGTCATCGAGATCGAACTGACGACGCCGCTGTTCGACTACGCGGCCAAGTACCAGCCCGGAGCGGTCAACGAGGTGTGTCCGGCGCGAGTGCCGGCCGACTTCGCCTCCCGGCTGCAGGAGCTGGCGCTGCGCGCGCACGACGCGCTCGGATTCGGTGGCAACGCGTACTCGCGCACCGACTTCCGCTGCGACGCCGCGGGCGAGCCGATGTGCTTGGAGGTGAACGCGCTCCCGGGCCTGACGGCGACGAGCCTGCTGCCGCTCGCCGCGGCCGGGGCCGGATGGACGTACCCGGACCTGATCCAGCGCATTGTGGACCTGGCGGTGGAGGACATCTGACCGCTCATCCCATGGAACCGTCCGGGCCCGGGATCGGCCACGACGAGAACACCGGGACGATGCCCTCCGCCGCCTCGGCCAACGGGGAGCCCGACATCTTCGCGGTCCGTTCGACCGCCCCGTAGGCCCACCCCGCCAGAGACACGGCCAGGATCCGCAGCCCGTTGTGGCCGTGCGCGGCGGCCACCTCGTCCGCCACGGCGAGTGCCTCCTCCGGGACATCGTGGTCGCCGCCGTCGGTGAGCCGGGACATCAGCC
>NZ_BAAAXZ010000065.1:0-18633 GCF_039535865.1 Streptomyces thioluteus | reverse complement strand
CGAGGCGGGCGGATCGACGAGGTGCTGCGCGAGCTCAAGCTCGACATCCACAAGGACAAGAAGGTCACCTCCCTCTCCGGCGGCCAGCGCAAGCGCGTCTCCGTCGCCCTGGAGCTGCTGACCAAGCCGTCGCTGATCTTCCTGGACGAGCCGACCTCCGGCCTCGACCCGGGCATGGACCGCGACGTGATGCAGCTGCTGCGCGGCCTCGCCGACGACGGCCGGACCGTCCTGGTGGTCACGCACTCCGTCGCCGAACTGGCGCTCTGCGACAAGCTGCTGGTCATGGCGCCCGGCGGCTCGGTCGCCTACTTCGGCCCGCCCGAGGAGGCGCTCAACTTCTTCGGGTACGAGACCTGGGCGGACGTCTTCTCCGCCTTCGAGAACTACCGCGACTACGACTGGGCCGGGCGCTGGAAGGGCTCGCAGCACTACCAGATGTACGCCGCGGACATCGACGCGGTCGCGCCGCAGTCCGTCCACGTCCAGCCGCAGGTGGTCAGGCCGCCGGTGCCGCAGAGCTGGGGCTCCCAGCTGTGGACGCTGATGCGCCGCTACGCGTCGGTCATCGCCTCCGACCGGGGCTTCATCGGCCTGATGCTCATCCTGCCCGCCGTGCTCGGCGGCGTGAGCTGTGTGATCCCCTCCGACTACGGGCTCGGCGCCCCGGCCCGGGGGCACTTCAACCAGGACGCCGGCACCATCATGCTGATCCTCGCGGTCGGCATGTGCTTCTCGGGCGCGGCCAACTCCGTCCGGGAGTTGATCAAGGAGAGGGTGATCTACGAACGGGAACGGGCCGTCGGCCTCTCCCGCTCCGCGTACCTGATGTCCAAGGTCGTCGTCCTCGGACTGATCACCGCCCTGCAGGGCGTCATCATCTCCGCCATCGGCTTCTCGATCCGCAAGATGCCGGCGGAAGGCGTGATCCTCAAGAGCCTGCCGGCCGCCGAGATGTGCCTGGTGATCATCGCGCTCGGCTTCACGTCGATGATGATCGGCCTCGTGATCTCCTCGCTGGTGAAGACCGCCGAGAAGACCATGCCGCTGCTGGTCATGTTCGCCATCGTCCAGGTGGTGTTCACCGGCATCATGTTCAAGATCTACGACTCGCCCGGCGTCGAGCAGTTCGCCTGGCTGATGCCGTCCCGCTGGGCGATCGGGGCGACCGCCGCGACGCTGGACCTCTCGCACATCATGGCGCCGATGGACAAGGGCGACCGGCACAACGTCGACCCGCTGTGGGCGCACACCGCGAGCCAGTGGGGCATCGACGTGGCCGTCCTGATCCTGCTGGGCGTCGCCTGCGGATTCGCGGTCGCGCGGCTGCTGCGCCGGCACGAGCCGGAGGTCATGCGGAAGTAACGAGGCAATCCGCATTGCCACAGCAAAAGGGCGGTGCACCCGGTTTCCCGGGTGCACCGCCCTTTTCGTTCTTCCCGGCTCAGTAGGCCGAGTTGACGTTGTCCATGGAGCCGTACGTCTTGGCCGCGTAGTTGCAGGCGGCGGTGATGTTGGCGACCGGGTCGTAGATGTCCCAGGAGGTGCCCTCGACGTGGTACGCCTGGAAGGTCGGGTCGATCACCTGGAGCAGGCCCTTGGAGGGAATGCCGGCGGCGGCGTTCGAGTCCCAGTTGTTGATGGCGTTCGGGTTGCCCGTCGACTCCCGCATGATGTTGCGGTAGATGCCGTCGTAGGTGCCCGGGATGCCCTTGGCGGACATGATGTCCAGGGCCTCGCGGATCCAGCCGTCCAGGTTGTTCGCGTAGGACTTGGGGGCCGGGGCGGCCGGGGCCGCCTTCGGGGCGGCGGGCTCGGCCTTGACCGGCTTGCGCGCGGTGGACCGGCTCGCGGCCTCCTTCTCGGCGCGCTCCTTGTCCGCCTTGGCCTTCGCCTCGGCCTCGGCCTTCTTCTTGGCCTCGGCCTCGTGACGGGCCTGCTGGGTCGCGCTGTCCGACTGCTGCGCCAGCTCCGCGCTCAGGTCCTCGGTGCCGAACGCCTTGGCGTTCCAGGCCACCGGCTTCACGGCGATCGCCTGCTGCTTCTCGTCCTCCGCCGAGGCGGGGACGACGGCGAGTGCCAGGGCGGCGACACCGGCCGCGGCGATGCCCGCCGCGGAGAACTTGTGGACCTTCGTGAGACGGCTATAGCCGGAGATGGAGCGCATGACTGAGCTGAACCTCTTCCAATCGCGTGGGGTCGCGGGCCCGGATCGGCGCTGAAAGAAGCGCCGTAATTCGATCTACGGCGCCCTGCGACGGGGCAATTGTTAGCGGCTGCAAAAAGTCCTGGCAAAGATGCGACGTACTATCCGGCTTCGTTGCGGACGCCTCCGGCCGACCGGCCCGGAAGGCGACCGCCGCCCGCTCAGGCCCGCCTTTACGGATGCCTTATTCGTCCACTATCCGCAGTCGTAGGTGATGTGCGTCCTATGTGCGGGGTCACACCGGGCGGCACTCCACCGCACTCGGTGTGACCACGCACGCACCCTCGGTACGGCCCGCGTGCCGAGCCCGCCCCGGGAGCCGCTCAGACCTCGAACAGCACCTGGCCCAGGCTCTTGCGCACCAGCCCCGGAACCCGGCAGTCCGCCGCCGGATACCCGACCGGGATCACCGCGAACGCCTTCTCGTTCACCGGCCGCCCCAGCACCTCGCCCAGGAACCGCATCGGGCTCGGCGTGTGCACCAGGGCCGCCAGCCCCGACAGGTGCAGCGCCGAGAGCAGCATCCCGACGGCGATGCCCACCGACTCGTCCACGTAGTAGTGCTTGCGCCGCTCCCCGTCCGCCCCCAGCCAGTAGCGCTGCTGGAAGACCACGATCAGCGCCGGGGCGTCCGTCAGATGCGGCTTCACCTCGTCCGTGCCCAGCGGCCGCAGGGCCGCCAGCCACTCCTCGCCGAGCCGCCCGGCATAGGAGACGCGCTCCTCCTCTTCCGCCCGCCGCCCGGATCCGCGCCCGCACCTCGGGGTCCTTGACCAGGACGAACGTCCACGGCTGCTGGTGCGCCCCGGACGGCGCCGTGGCCGCGCAGGCGATCGCGTCCCGCACCGCCTGCTCCGGCACCGGGTCCCGCGGAGAACTGCCGCACGGTCCGCCGCTCCGCCATCCGCGCGCGCAGCTCCGCGGCCCGGGCCAGCGACCTGGTCGGCGGGCATCCGGCCGGGCCGGTAGGGGACCGGCCGGTAGGGATCGCCATGGGTGGGTGTCCACTGCGTTGGTATAGACATGACACGAGTCTGGCGCGGCCGGGCCCTCGGCCTAGGGCGCGCGGTGTAAGCGTCCGCCCGCCAGCGGTCCGATCCGCGGAGATCGCCCACCGGTTTACGGTGATCCCATGACCCATGGCCCACGCTCCGGCCTCTCCGCTGTGAGCGCCGCGATCCTCGCGATGAGCAGACATCTGGAGGTGCGGGACGTCCTGAAGACGATCGTCCGCTCCGCCCGCGAGCTGCTCGACGCCCAGTACGCCGCCCTCGGCGTCCCCGACGACCACGGAGGCTTCTCCCAGTTCGTCGTCGACGGCGTCAGCGACGAGACGTGGAAGGCCATCGGCCCGCTGCCCCGCCAGCACGGCATCCTCGCCGCCATGCTCGAGGACAAGGCCCCCCAGCGGCTCGCCGACGTCCGCAAGGACCCCCGCTTCGGCGGCTGGCCCGACGCCCACCCCGAGATGGGCGACTTCCTCGGCATGCCCGTCGCCGACGGCGACGAGAACCTCGCCGTCCTCTTCCTCGCCAACAAGGCGTACAAGCACGGCGGCACCGGCCACCGGTTGCGGTTTCACCGACGAGGACGAGGAGCTGCTCGCCGTCCTCGCCCAGCACGCCGCCATCGCGCTCACCAACGCCCGCCTCTACGAGCGCAGCCGCGAGCTGACCATCGCCGACGAGCGCTCCCGGCTCGCCCACGAGCTGCACGACGCCGTCGCGCAGAAGCTGTTCTCCCTGCGCCTGACGGCCCAGGCCCGCCACCGCCCTGGTGGACCGCGACCCGGCCCGCGCCAAGGACCAGCTGCACCAGGTCGCCCACCTGGCCGCCGAGGCCACCGACGAGCTGCGCGCCGCGGTCGTCGAGCTGCGCCCGGCCGGGCTCGACGAGGACGGGCTGGTCGCCACCCTGCGCACCCAGGTCAAGGTGCTCGACCGGGCCCACGCGGCGAGCGTGGGCTTCGCGGCCCACGGCATGCGGGCCCTGCCCGCCTCCCAGGAGGAGGCGCTGCTGCGCGTCGCCCAGGAGGCCCTGCACAACGCCCTGCGCCACTCGGGCGCGGAGAACGTCGAGGTCACCCTCGCCCGCCGGGGCCAGGGCCGCCGCGCTGCGGGTGGCCGACGACGGAAGCGGATTCGACCCGTCCGCCGTCCGGCAGGCGGGCCGCCACCTCGGCCTGGTCTCCATGCGGGACCGGGCCAACGGGGTCGGCGGCAGGCTGAAGGTTGTCTCGGAGCCCGGCCAGGGCACCGTGATCGAGATGGAGGTGCCCGGTGGCTGAGGACCACACGATCAAGGTTCTGCTGGTGGACGATCACCAGGTGGTCCGCAAGGGCCTCCGCACCTTCCTGGAGGTCCAGGACGACATCGAGGTGGTGGGGGAGGCCGCCGACGGCGCCGAGGGCGTGGCCCGCGCCGAGGAACTGCGGCCCGACGTGATCCTCCTGGACGTGAAGATGCCCGGCATGGACGGCATCGAGGCGCTGCGCCGGCTCCGTTCCCTGGACAGCCCCCGCCCGGGTGCTGGTCGTCACCAGCTTCACCGAGCAGCGCACGGTGATCCCGGCTCTCAAGGCCGGCGCCGCGGGCTACGTCTACAAGGACGTGGACCCCGACGCGCTGGCCGGGGCCATCCGCTCGGTGCACGCCGGGCACGTCCTGCTCCAGCCCGAGGTGGCGGGCGCCCCTGCTGACCCAGGACGACTCGGGCGGCGGCCAGGGCAGAGGGAAACGCGCTCACCGAGCGCGAGCGGGAGGTGCTCGCCCTGATCGCGGACGGCCGGTCCAACCGGGGAGATCGCCCGGGCGCTGGTGCTGTCGGAGAAGACGGTCAAGACGCACGTCTCCAACATCCTGATGAAGCTCGACCTCGCCGACCGCACCCAGGCGGCCCTCTGGGCGGTCCGGCACGGGATCGGCGACTGACCTGCCTGGCCGGAGCGGGCTGCCGTCGATCCGGAACGTCTCATTCCGACGAGCGGTTCATGCGGTCGTGTGATTGTCCGCCGGAGCCGATAACCCGGATGGCGGTGGCCCGTTTTCCATGGCGTAACCGCGGCGGCTGGCCGTGGGACGTTCCAGGAAGGTCAGAGGAAGAGTGAAGAACATGAAGAAGGCCGCTGCCGTCACGCTCGCGGTCGGCGGTCTCGCCCTCGCCGGTGCAGGTATGGCTTCCGCCCACACCTCGCACGGCGCGGACGGCATTGCGAAGAACTCGCCCGGCGTGGTCTCCGGCAACGTCATCCAGGCGCCCGTCGAGGTCGACGCCAACGTCTGCGGCAACACGATCAACGTCGTGGGCCTGCTCAACCCGGCGCACGGCAACGTCTGCGTCAACGAGTAGCAGCCCCCCGGCGATCACTCGCCCGGCCGCGTCGGCCCCGCCCCCGCGGGGCCGACGTCCGAGGGTGATCAATCGCCCGAACGAGGGCAAACGCCACTGGCGGCCGTGCCGTCGGTGGTGCGGTGGCGTTCATCAGGGCGCGACTCCGTCACCGGGGTCGCGAGGTCACCAGCAAAGGAAGACACCCATGAACCGAGCCAAAAAGGCCGCTCTCGTTCTGGCCGCCGCGGGCGTCGCCGTCGGGCGCCTCCGTCGGTACGCGCAGTCGCGCCACGACGAAGGCTCCAGCGCCCACGGTGTCGCGAAGGGCTCACCCGGCGTCATTTCCGGCAACGTCATCCAGATCCCCCTGGACGTGCCGATCAACGCTTGCGGCAACACGATCGACATCCTGATCGGCTCCTGAACCCGACGTTCGGAAACGTCTGCATCAGCAAGTGACGCCCGGAAGGCCCCGCGGACCCCTCGGTTCCGCGGGGCCTCCGTTCGTTTCAGGGCCTGCCGCGCTCCCGCTCCTCCAGCGGCGCGTTGTACGCGGCCACCTGGGCCCGCCGGGCCGTGCGCTCCACCGGGCGCAGCGCCGCCGCCCGCGCCGTGATCTCGGCCGCGCTCACGGCGGCCCCGTGCTCCCGGCCACCGCCGTCCCCCGACCGGCTCGCGATGGCCACAGTGCGCCCACCCGCTGCGCCAGCTCCAGCACGCGCGCCGCGCGCGGCGGATAGCCCGGCGCCAGAACCTCCCGTCACGCTCTCCGCCCGGGCGCGATACGCCTCCAGCGCGGCGTCGGCCGCCGGGCCCGAGCCCGCCACATCGAGCCGGGTGAGCACCTCCGTCGCCTCCCGCAGGGCCTCCGCGAGCTCGCGCTCCGCCTCGCCGAGCGACGGCACGTCCGCCGGCGGCGCCTCGCGCACCGGCAGGCACTGCCAGACCACTTCCACGTGTTCGTCTCCTTCGGGGCCCCGCGCGTGCACCTCGGGCACCAGGCCCAGGCCCCGCCCCCACGGCGACGACGGCCTCACCGGCCTCCAGGGCCAGGGCGTTGAACTCCGGCGGTCCGCTCAGCCCCAGCGGGTGACCGGGCGCCGGCAGCGCCAGCCGCAGCCCCGCCGCGCCGAGCGCGCGCAGTCCTGCCCAGGGCGAGGGTCAGGCCCACGGGGCCGGATTCACCGGCAGGCCGACGACCCGGTGGACGGCGTCCTCCCCGGTGATGTGGAGCGCTACGTCATCAGGCGCGGCAAATCCGGGCAAGCAGGGCATTTCCCCAGGCTGTCAGCCGGCCTGAGCGATGTTCATCGAGCATGTGCCCCAGCCTAGGGACTGGCGACGACGGCAGGTGGCGTAGGTTTTCCCTGGGGGCTGCGCCGACAGGCGCCAGCGACGACGAACTGCAATGGGAGACAACGCGCTCATGAGCGATGTACTGGAACTGGTGGACGTATCCGTGGTCCGCGAGGGCCGGGCTCTGCTGGATCAGGTCTCCTGGTCGGTCAAGGAGGGCGAGCGCTGGGTGATCCTCGGCCCCAACGGCGCCGGCAAGACCACGCTTCTCAATGTCGCCTCCAGCTACCTCTTTCCCGACCAAGGGCACGGCGCGGATCCTCGGCGAGACCCTCGGCTCCGTCGACGTCTTCGAGCTGCGGCCGCGCATCGGTATGGCGGGCATCGCCCTCGCCGACAAGCTGCCGCGCAGTCAGACCGTCCTGCAGACGGTGCTCACCGCGGCGTACGGCATGACCGCCACCTGGCGCGAGGACTACGAGACCGTCGACGAGCAGCGCGCCCGCGCCTTCCTCGACGTGCTCGGCATGACCGAGCACCTGGACCGCAAGTTCGGCACCCTCTCCGAGGGCGAGCGCAAAGCGCACCCTCATCGCCCGCGCGATGATGATCGACCCCGAGCTGCTGATGCTGGACGAGCCCGCCGCGGGCCTCGACCTCGGCGGCCGCGAGGACCTGGTGCGCCGCCTCGGCCGGCTCGCCCGGGACCCCGCTCGCCCCCTCGATGGTGATGGTCACCCACCACGTCGAGGAGATCGCCCCCGGCTTCACCCACGTCCTGATGATCCGTCAGGGCCAGGTGCTCGCCGCCGGCCCCATCGAGCTCGAACTCACCTCCCGCAACCTCTCCAAGTGCTTCGGCCTCCCCCTGGTCGTCGAGAGCCGCGGCGAGCGCTGGACCGCCCACGGCCTGCCGCTCTCGTAAGCCCCCGAAGGGCCGAGGAGCCCTGTCGGTGACCCTGTCCCACGCGCCTACCATGACCATGTGAACACATGGGCGTGGTGGCTCGTGGCCGCCGTCGGGCTCGGCATCCCCCTGGTCGTGACCGCGATGCCGGAGTTCGGCATGCTCGCGGTCGGCGCCGTCGCGCGGCGGCCGTCACGGACGCGCTGGGCGGGGGCACGGTGACCCAGTTCGTCGTCTTCGCCGTCGTCTCCGTCGCTCTGATCGCCGTCGTCCGGCCGATCGCCAACCGGCAGCGCACCCGACGGCCCACCCTGCAATCAGGGGTCGAGGCACTCAAGGGACGGCAGGCCGTCGTCCTGGAGCGGGTCGACGGCCACGGCGGGCGCATCAAGCTCGCCGGTGAGATCTGGTCCGCGCGCGCCCTCGACGGCGACCACGCCTACGAGGTCGGCCAGCAGGTCGACGTCGTCGACATCGACGGCGCGACGGCGGTGGTGATGTGAGACGGCCCTCGCGGACCGGCCCGGCCTGCGCGCCACCGCGGGTTCTGGAAGACTCCACCAGCACGATCGACACGACCGACCGCAGCACGACCGACCCACGACAAAGGCACGAGGAGCCACGATGGCGATCATCATCGTCCTGATCATCCTGGTGGTGCTCGTCTTCATCGCCCTCATGAAGACGGTGCAGGTCATTCCGCAGGCCAGCGCCGCCATCGTCGAGCGCTTCGGCCGCTACACCCGGACGCTCAACGCGGGCCTCAACATCGTCGTCCCGTTCATCGACTCCATCCGCAACCGCATCGACCTCCGCGAGCAGGTCGTGCCGTTCCCCCCGCAGCCCGTCATCACCCAGGACAACCTCGTCGTCAACATCGACACCGTCATCTACTACCAGGTGACCGACGCGCGTGCCGCGACCTACGAGGTGTCCAGCTTCATCCAGGCCATCGAGCAGCTCACCGTCACCACCCTGCGCAACATCATCGGCGGCATGGACCTGGAGCGGACCCTCACCTCCCGCGAGGAGATCAACGCGGCCCTGCGCGGCGTCCTCGACGAGGCGACGGGCAAGTGGGGCATCCGCGTCAACCGCGTCGAGCTCAAGGCGATCGAACCGCCCACCTCCATCCAGGACTCGATGGAGAAGCAGATGCGCGCCGACCGTGACAAGCGCGCCGCGATCCTCACCGCCGAGGGCATCCGCCAGTCGCAGATCCTCACCGCGGAGGGCGAGAAGCAGTCCGCGATCCTGCGCGCCGAGGGCGAGGCCAAGGCCGCGGCCCTGCGCGCCGAGGGCGAGGCCCAGGCCATCCGCACGGTCTTCGAGTCCATCCACGCCGGCGACCCCGACGAGAAGCTGCTCTCCTACCAGTACCTCCAGATGCTCCCGAAGATCGCCGAGGGCGACGCCAACAAGCTCTGGATCGTGCCCAGCGAGATCGGCGACGCCCTCAAGGGCCTGAGCGGGGCCGTCGGGAACTTCGGCAGTCCCCGGGGCGGTGTGAAGACGACCAAGGAGAGCCCGCGCCGCGAAGAGCCGCCGATCGACTAACAGCCGTATCCTTCCCGGCCGTTCTCGTGCATGATCAAGTGCGGCCCCCCGACCTGCCATGGCGGGGAGGCACCGTACTGATCCGAAGGAGATGGCCTTGTCCATCTGGGAAGCACTCGCGGTCTTCGCGGCCGGCATCGGGGCCGGCACCATCAACGTCGTCGTCGGCTCCGGCACGCTGTTCACCTTTCCGGTGCTGCTCGCCACGGGACTGCCGCCGGTCACCGCCAACGTCTCCAACACCCTGGGGCTGATCCCCGGCAGCATCAGCGGGGTCGTCGGCTACCGCCGCGAACTGCGCGGCCAGCGCGGCCGGATCGTCCGCTTCGGCCTCGTCGCCCTGGCGGGCGGCCTCGCCGGGGCGGCCCTGCTGCTCGCCCTGCCGTCCAAGGCGTTCGACGCGATCGTCCCCGCGCTCATCGCGCTCGCGCTGGCGCTGGTCATCCTCCAGCCCCGGCTCGCCCGGGCACTCGCCCGCCGCCACGAACGCAACGGCACCGTCCCGCACGCGGACGGCGGCCTCGCCCTTCTCCTGGGCCTCCTGCTGGCCAGCACCTACGGCGGCTACTTCGGCGCGGCCCAGGGAGTCATGTACCTGTCCCTGATGGGCCTGTTGCTGCACGACGACCTCCAGCGCATCAACGGCCTCAAGAACGTTCTGGGCGTGATGGTGAACGGAGTGGCGGCGCTCTTCTTCGTGTTCGTGGCGGAGGTGAACTGGGAGGCGGTGCTGCTGATAGCCGTGGGCTCCACGTTGGGCGGCCAGTTGGGCGCGAAGGTCGCGCGGGGCTTGAGCGCGACGGTGTTGCGGGGGGTGATTGTGGCGGTGGGGAGCGTTGCGATTGTGCAGTTGCTGTTGCGCTGAGGGCGTGCACTTCAGCGCCTTCGGCGTCTGAGGAGAGCGCGCGGAGGGCGGTTCGGGGGTAGGGACGTAGTTCCGGTCGGGGGACAGGGACAGGGACGGGGACGAGGCCGTGGGCGGGTGCAGGGGGAGTCCCGGTCGGGGTCCAGGGGGCGGAGCTCCCGGTGGGGTGCAGGGGCGAAGCCCCGCTCACCGCGCGGAGCGCGGTTCCGGCGCGTACCGCGCGCCATCGGGGTCGCGCAGGGGCGCAGCCCCTGCGGAAGAGGGTTGGGGCGGGACTGGGGCACCCCCCCGTGCAAACGGAAACGCTCCGGGCCCTTCCCCCGTACCAACACGCGGGCCCGGAGCGCACGGCAGCGGACGAGGTCACCCCGGGCCCACGCCCAGGGCTCCGACAGGCGGCGCCGACGCGCGACACGCCAACTCACCCCCGCCACTGCGGTATCCGCTGCCCGACGGCCGCATGCGATGCCGTCGGCAGGACCACTGTGGCGGCCACGCACCGACCCGCGCAACGGAATTTCCGGCCGCCGCCCCAGCCGCCCGCCCAAGCTGCCGCTCAGCCCGCCGCCGACACCTCGTACTCCCCGATCAACTGCGCCCGCCCCACCGCATGGAACCGCAGATGGAAACCGACGAACGCCGGCGTGGCCTCCGCGTCCGGCCCCAACTTCTCCTGGTCCACGGCATACACGGTGAAGACGTACCGGTGCGGACCGTCCCCGGCCGGCGGCGCCGCACCCCCGAAGTCCCGCGTCCCGTAGTCGTTCCGGACGTGCACCGCACCCGCCGGAAGGTCCTTCATGTCACCGCTCCCGGCCCCCGCCGGCAGTTCGGTCACCGTCGCGGGAAGGTCGAAGAGGACCCAGTGCCAGAACCCGCTGCCCGTCGGCGCGTCGGGGTCGAAGCAGGTCACGGCGAAGCTCTTCGTCCCCTCCGGGAAGCCCTCCCAGCGCAGGTGGGGAGAGGTGTTGCCCCCGCTGAAGACCTGGCCGTCGCGGAGCCGCGCCCCGGGCTCGACGTCCTCGCTCACCACCGTGAACGAGGGGACCGGCGGGAAGAAATCGTGGGGGAGCGGCGGACGGCCCGGAACGGCTGACACAGGGACACCTCCAGTACGTGGACACATGAGGACGTCAGCCTAGCGAGGCACGAACGGCGCGGGCTGCGACCATATGGACGTGCTTCGACGTGTGTTCCGACGAGGCGGACGACGACCGGCCGGCCGCGCCCTGCGCTCCCTGACCGTGCTCCTCACCGCCCTGCCCCTGTTCCTCCTCCCCGCCTGTTCCTCCGGCGGCCACGGCAAGTCCGGGAAGGCGGCCACCACGGCCCCGTCCCAGACCGGCAGAACCTCCGGCTCCGGAGGCTCCGGCGCCACCCCGTCCTGGGCCAAGGGCATGCGGACCGTCACCCCGGACAAGCTGCCGCCCGAGGCCAGGCGCACCCTGGAACTCATCGACAAGGGCGGGCCGTTCCCGTACCCCAAGGACGGCACCGTCTTCGGCAACTACGAGAACCGGCTGCCCAAGCAGCCGCGCGGCTACTACCACGAGTACACGGTCCCGACCCCCGAGGCGCGCAACCGCGGCGCCCGCCGCATCGTGACCGGCGGTCACTCCGAGCGCTTCTACACCGGCGACCACTACAAGACCTTCGAAGCGGTGGTGCACCCATGACCAGCCAACTCCCCGCCTCCGGCGTCCCCGGGCTCCTCACCGGCTCGGTCCCGCCCGGCCTCTACCGGCTGCCCGTCACGGAAACCCCCGAGCACGCCGCGGCGCTGGCCGCGGACGCCGGCTGGCGGGCGGCCCGGCTCCGCCTCGACGGCATCGGCGACAAGGCGGCCTTCCTCGACCGTTGCGCCGCCGACCTGGGCTTCCCCGGGTGGTTCGGCCACAACTGGGACGCCCTCGCGGACTGCCTCACCGACCTCTCCTGGTGGCGCAAGGACGGCGAGCCCCACGGCTATCTCCTCGTCGCGGAGGACTGGGACGCGTTCCACAAGGCCGCCCCCGAGGCCGCCTCCGTCGCGCGGACGATCCTCACCGACGCCGTCGAGTACTGGACGGGACAGCAGAGCCCCATGGCGGTCCTGCTCGCCTGACCCATGGGGAGGCGGGCCGGTCCACTACCCTCGGCCGGCATGACCTCCTCCGCCCCTGACCGCACTCCGCTCGCCCGCGCCTTCTTCGACCGGCCCGTCCTCGAGGTGGCCCCCGACCTGCTCGGCCGCACCCTCGTCCGCACGGGCCCCGACGGGCCGATCGAGCTCCGCATCACGGAGGTCGAGGCCTACGCGGGCGAGGCGGACCCGGGGTCGCACGCCTACCGGGGGCGCACCGAGCGGAACGCGTCCATGTTCGGCCCACCCGGTCACGCCTACGTCTACTTCATCTATGGGATGTGGTTCAGTCTCAACCTGGTCTGCGGCCCGGAGGGCACGGCGAGCGGCGTGTTGCTGCGCGCCGGCGAGGTGCTCAAGGGCCAGGAACTGGCCCGGGGACGCCGTCCCAAGTCGCGCGACGACCGCGACCTCGCCCGCGGCCCGGCCCGGCTGGCCACCGCCCTCGACGTGGACCGCAGCCTCAACGGCACCGACATCTGCGCCGGCCCGGCCGCGCCCCTCTCCGTCCTGATGGGAACGCCCCTCCCGGACTCGTCGATCCGCAGCGGTCCCCGCACGGGCGTCGGCGGCGAAGGCGCGACCCACCCCTGGCGCTTCTGGGCGGACGGCGACCGAACGGTGAGCCCGTACCGGGCCCATGTGCCGCGGAACCGCGCCGGGACGAAGGCCTGACCGGTGCTGCTTGACTCCGTGGACGGAAGGGCCTAACGTAGCCCGAGCCGCTGGAGACGGGCAGCGCCATGGGCGTCTGTACCGATAGGCGGTACCACCACTACTACGCGGGATCCCCGGACGGGGTCTGGTTTCGCTGTGCCGAAATCGGGGCTCGAATGGATCCGGCCGGCTCGATTGGGAGCCGCCGGGAAATTCCGCTAAAGTGTTGGACATCCCCTCCGACGGGAATTCGGATTCTGAATCCGGGCCGGGAACGGCACGGAAAAGGATCTGATAGAGTTGGAAACACCGAAGGGAAGCGCCCGGAGGAAAGCCGAGACCGAGTCTCGGTGAGTACGAAGGAAGCGTCCGTTCCTTGAGAACTCAACAGCGTGCCAAAAGTCAACGCCAGACTATAAAACAACCCCGTCCCGGCCGTTCGGTTGGGATGAGGTTCCTTTGAAAAACACAGCGAGGACGCTGTGAACGGCCGGGCTTATTCCGCCTGGCTGTTCCGCTCAACGCGAGTGTTGAACCCGATTACGGGTAAACATTCACGGAGAGTTTGATCCTGGCTCAGGACGAACGCTGGCGGCGTGCTTAACACATGCAAGTCGAACGATGAAGCCCTTCGGGGTGGATTAGTGGCGAACGGGTGAGTAACACGTGGGCAATCTGCCCTGCACTCTGGGACAAGCCCTGGAAACGGGGTCTAATACCGGATATTACCTTCGAGCGCATGCTTGAGGGTGGAAAGCTCCGGCGGTGCAGGATGAGCCCGCGGCCTATCAGCTTGTTGGTGGGGTGATGGCCTACCAAGGCGACGACGGGTAGCCGGCCTGAGAGGGCGACCGGCCACACTGGGACTGAGACACGGCCCAGACTCCTACGGGAGGCAGCAGTGGGGAATATTGCACAATGGGCGAAAGCCTGATGCAGCGACGCCGCGTGAGGGATGACGGCCTTCGGGTTGTAAACCTCTTTCAGCAGGGAAGAAGCGAAAGTGACGGTACCTGCAGAAGAAGCGCCGGCTAACTACGTGCCAGCAGCCGCGGTAATACGTAGGGCGCAAGCGTTGTCCGGAATTATTGGGCGTAAAGAGCTCGTAGGCGGCTTGTCGCGTCGGATGTGAAAGCCCGGGGCTTAACCCCGGGTCTGCATTCGATACGGGCAGGCTAGAGTTCGGTAGGGGAGATCGGAATTCCTGGTGTAGCGGTGAAATGCGCAGATATCAGGAGGAACACCGGTGGCGAAGGCGGATCTCTGGGCCGATACTGACGCTGAGGAGCGAAAGCGTGGGGAGCGAACAGGATTAGATACCCTGGTAGTCCACGCCGTAAACGTTGGGCACTAGGTGTGGGCGACATTCCACGTCGTCCGTGCCGCAGCTAACGCATTAAGTGCCCCGCCTGGGGAGTACGGCCGCAAGGCTAAAACTCAAAGGAATTGACGGGGGCCCGCACAAGCAGCGGAGCATGTGGCTTAATTCGACGCAACGCGAAGAACCTTACCAAGGCTTGACATACACCGGAAACGGCCAGAGATGGTCGCCCCCTTGTGGTCGGTGTACAGGTGGTGCATGGCTGTCGTCAGCTCGTGTCGTGAGATGTTGGGTTAAGTCCCGCAACGAGCGCAACCCTTGTTCTGTGTTGCCAGCATGCCTTTCGGGGTGATGGGGACTCACAGGAGACTGCCGGGGTCAACTCGGAGGAAGGTGGGGACGACGTCAAGTCATCATGCCCCTTATGTCTTGGGCTGCACACGTGCTACAATGGCCGGTACAATGAGCTGCGATGCCGTGAGGTGGAGCGAATCTCAAAAAGCCGGTCTCAGTTCGGATTGGGGTCTGCAACTCGACCCCATGAAGTTGGAGTTGCTAGTAATCGCAGATCAGCATTGCTGCGGTGAATACGTTCCCGGGCCTTGTACACACCGCCCGTCACGTCACGAAAGTCGGTAACACCCGAAGCCGGTGGCCCAACCCTTGTGGAGGGAGCCGTCGAAGGTGGGACTGGCGATTGGGACGAAGTCGTAACAAGGTAGCCGTACCGGAAGGTGCGGCTGGATCACCTCCTTTCTAAGGAGCATATAGCCGACTGCAGACAAACGTTCTGCACGGTTGCTCATGGGTGGAACGTTGACTATTCGGCACGATGGGTGAGGGTTCGCTAGTACTGCTTCGGCGTGGAACGTGAATGTGAACTGGTCGTGTCGGGCACGCTGTTGGGTGTCTGAGGGTACGAGCGTGAGCTTGTTGCCTTCTGTACTGGCCCCGGTAAAGGTCTGCTTCGGCGGGTTGTGACGGGTGGCTGGTCGTTGTTTGAGAACTGCACAGTGGACGCGAGCATCTGTGGCCAAGTTTTTAAGGGCGCACGGTGGATGCCTTGGCACCAGGAACCGATGAAGGACGTGGGAGGCCGCGATAGGCCCCGGGGAGCTGTCAACCGAGCTGTGATCCGGGGGTGTCCGAATGGGGAAACCCGGCAGTCGTCATGGGCTGTCACCCGCTGCTGAACACATAGGCAGTGTGGAGGGAACGCGGGGAAGTGAAACATCTCAGTACCCGCAGGAAGAGAAAACAACCGTGATTCCGGGAGTAGTGGCGAGCGAAACTGGATGAGGCCAAACCTATGGCGTGTGATACCCGGCAGGGGTTGCGTCGTGGGGGTTGTGGGATCTCTCTTCTGTCGTCTGCCGGCGACAGGACGAGTCAGAAACCGTAGTGATAGGCGAAGGACATGCGAAAGGTCCGGCGTAGAGGGTAAGACCCCCGTAGCTGAAATCATTGCGGCTCGTTTGAGAGACACCCAAGTAGCACGGGGCCCGAGAAATCCCGTGTGAATCTGGCGGGACCACCCGTTAAGCCTAAATATTCCCTGGTGACCGATAGCGGATAGTACCGTGAGGGAATGGTGAAAAGTACCGCGGGAGCGGAGTGAAATAGTACCTGAAACCGTGTGCCTACAAGCCGTGGGAGCGTCGCACAAGGAGCTTGCTTCTTGTGTCGTGACTGCGTGCCTTTTGAAGAATGAGCCTGCGAGTTTGCGGTGTGTTGCGAGGTTAACCCGTGTGGGGAAGCCGTAGCGAAAGCGAGTCCGAATAGGGCGGTTGAGTAGCGCGCCCAAGACCCGAAGCGGAGTGATCTAGCCATGGGCAGGTTGAAGCGGAGGTAAGACTTCGTGGAGGACCGAACCCACCAGGGTTGAAAACCTGGGGGATGACCTGTGGTTAGGGGTGAAAGGCCAATCAAACTCCGTGATAGCTGGTTCTCCCCGAAATGCATTTAGGTGCAGCGTCGTGTGTTTCTTGCCGGAGGTAGAGCACTGGATAGGCGATGGGCCCTACCGGGTTACTGACCTTAGCCAAACTCCGAATGCCGGTAAGTGAGAGCGCGGCAGTGAGACTGTGGGGGATAAGCTCCATGGTCGAGAGGGAAACAGCCCAGAGCATCGACTAAGGCCCCTAAGCGTACGCTAAGTGGGAAAGGATGTGGAGTCGCAGAGACAACCAGGAGGTTGGCTTAGAAGCAGCCACCCTTGAAAGAGTGCGTAATAGCTCACTGGTCAAGTGATTCCGCGCCGACAATGTAGCGGGGCTCAAGCGTACCGCCGAAGTCGTGTCATTGCAGTACATACCCCCAACGGGGACTGTGATGGGTAGGGGAGCGTCGTGTGCCGGGTGAAGCAGCCGCGGAAGCGAGTTGTGGACGGTTCACGAGTGAGAATGCAGGCATGAGTAGCGATACACACGTGGGAAACGTGTGCGCCGATTGACTAAGGGTTCCTGGGTCAAGCTGATCTGCCCAGGGTAAGTCGGGACCTAAGGCGAGGCCGACAGGCGTAGTCGATGGACAACCGGTTGATATTCCGGTACCCGCTTTGAAACGCCCAATATCGAATCAGGCGATGCTAAGTCCGTGAAGCCGTCCTGGACCCTTCGGGGAAAGGGAAGTGGTGGAGCCGACGGACCAGACTTGTAGTAGGTAAGCGATGGGGTGACGCAGGAAGGTAGTCCAGCCCGGGCGGTGGTTGTCCCGGGGTAAGGGTGTAGGCCGTGTGGTAGGTAAATCCGTCACACGTTAAGGCTGAGACCTGATGCCGAGCCGATTGTGGTGAAGTGGATGATCCTATGCTGTCGAGAAAAGCCTCTAGCGAGTTTCATGGCGGCCCGTACCCTAAACCGACTCAGGTGGTCAGGTAGAGAATACCGAGGCGTTCGGGTGAACTATGGTTAAGGAACTCGGCAAAATGCCCCCGTAACTTCGGGAGAAGGGGGGCCATGTCTGGTGATGAGTCTTGCACTCTGAGCTGGGTGTGGCCGCAGAGACCAGCGAGAAGCGACTGTTTACTAAAAACACAGGTCCGTGCGAAGCCGTAAGGCGATGTATACGGACTGACGCCTGCCCGGTGCTGGAACGTTAAGGGGACCGGTTAGCTTGGATTCGTCCAGGCGAAGCTGAGAACTTAAGCGCCAGTAAACGGCGGTGGTAACTATAACCATCCTAAGGTAGCGAAATTCCTTGTCGGGTAAGTTCCGACCTGCACGAATGGCGTAACGACTTCTCGACTGTCTCAACCATAGGCCCGGTGAAATTGCACTACGAGTAAAGATGCTCGTTTCGCGCAGCAGGACGGAAAGACCCCGGGACCTTTACTATAGCTTGATATTGGTGTTCGGTTCGGCTTGTGTAGGATAGGTGGGAGACTGTGAAGCATGCACGCCAGTGTGTGTGGAGTCGTCGTTGAAATACCACTCTGGTCGTGCTGGATGTCTAACCTGGGTCCGTGATCCGGATCAGGGACAGTGTCTGGTGGGTAGTTTAACTGGGGCGGTTGCCTCCTAAAGAGTAACGGAGGCGCCCAAAGGTTCCCTCAGCCTGGTTGGCAATCAGGTGTTGAGTGTAAGTGCACAAGGGAGCTTGACTGTGAGACCGACGGGTCGAGCAGGGACGAAAGTCGGGACTAGTGATCCGGCGGTGGCTTGTGGAAGCGCCGTCGCTCAACGGATAAAAGGTACCCCGGGGATAACAGGCTGATCTTCCCCAAGAGTCCATATCGACGGGATGGTTTGGCACCTCGATGTCGGCTCGTCGCATCCTGGGGCTGGAGTCGGTCCCAAGGGTTGGGCTGTTCGCCCATTAAAGCGGTACGCGAGCTGGGTTTAGAACGTCGTGAGACAGTTCGGTCCCTATCCGCTGTGCGCGTAGGAGTCTTGAGAAGGGCTGTCCCTAGTACGAGAGGACCGGGACGGACGAACCTCTGGTGTGCCAGTTGTTCTGCCAAGGGCATGGCTGGTTGGCTACGTTCGGGAGGGATAACCGCTGAAAGCATCTAAGCGGGAAGCCTGCTTCGAGATGAGGACTCCCACCCACTTGATGGGGTAAGGCTCCCAGTAGACGACTGGGTTGATAGGCCAGATATGGAAGCCTGGTAACGGGTGGAGTTGACTGGTACTAATAGGCCGAGGGCTTGTCCTCAGTTGCTCGCGTCCACTGTGTAAGTTCTGAGGCAACGAACAGTTGCCGGCTTTGAGCAGAACCACTTAATTGAAGAGTGTGCTTGTTCGCTCGAAACCGATAGGGTTTCGGTGGTCATAGCGTTAGGGAAACGCCCGGTTACATTTC
The DNA here is from genome assembly GCF_039535865.1 of Streptomyces thioluteus. NCBI lineage: Bacteria > Bacillati > Actinomycetota > Actinomycetes > Kitasatosporales > Streptomycetaceae > Streptomyces > Streptomyces thioluteus. The sequence continues at coordinate 69 of NZ_BAAAXZ010000065.1, read as the reverse complement.
GAACCCGGAAGCTAAGCCTTTCAGCGCCGATGGTACTGCATGGGGGACCGTGTGGGAGAGTAGGACGCC
>NZ_BAAAXZ010000064.1:0-33644 GCF_039535865.1 Streptomyces thioluteus | reverse complement strand
TGACGACCGCTGCTGCGCGCGCAGCTCAACCCGTCTTCAATGACAGTCCTGCCGGCCGTTGTCCACGGTTGTTCACGCGCGACTTCGTCTGCTGCGACGGCGTCGGTGTCAGTGTCGCTGGTACTGGGTGGAAGGCGCTTCGTGTTGTGCGTTGCTTGTGTTGCGGTCGGTCTAGAGGGCGAGGCTGTGGCCGTGAACGGCTATGGCTTCGGTCCAACCTCGCCGATCCTTTGGTGTTCGCGATCGCCGTGAACGCACCTTTGCCCTGCATGAGATCGGGCTGTTGGCTGTAAGGGCCCGAGGTGGGTATCACGCGGCCGTACGTGCGAGTCGTCCATGACCACTGGTTGCCGTGGGGGGGGGGTCACGTTAGTCGGCGGGGCATGACCGGTCTCGTTGAGGATACGGCGGCCCCGTCTCCCCACCTAGGCCTGACCCCAGATTTCTCGCGCGAGGATCCGCATAGGCCGGCGGAGTCGGCCGCGGGCGGTGAGCGGCTCTGGTCCTTCGATGGGTGGGGGGTGTCTGCAATCCTTCCCGAGATTGCTTGTCGGTGTCGTCGACCTCTCCGTGACACCGTGTTCGGGCGCAACGTGTGTGTGTTACTGCTTGGCTCGGCCGTGCGTGGCGTCCGTGCGTGCGTACCCCGCCCGTAGCCTGTACGGAGGCCCGGCCAGGGAACATCGGCGGCGCGTGGCCCGTGGCGTCCCGGCACGGCCGTGTCTGAACGGTTGCAATTCTTTTTCCATTTCGTCTGGGTGCGTTGGCGCCGTGACAGAGAGGATGGCGGCTGCACGTCCGCGGTGACAGCCGCGCCTCCCCTTGTGACGTCTGTGCTGGAGGTCGGGGGTACGCGCATTAGCGTCCCCTAAATGCATTGCTTCACACATCGTAAGCATCGCCAAGGGGACCTCGCAAGGCGCGAGTTTGGAATGCGCAAACGCAAGAGAGTTGCGAGGAGGAAAATCGGGTCGACCGAAATGACAACACGTGCGTGTTGTCACTGCCTGTTTGCTCTTGGCACAGACGCAGTGGCCGCCACCGCGAGGTGACTTCACCCCGTAAGCAGAGTTAGCGCGCCGGTAAGACATCGATCGGGAAATGGGGCTGCGGTCGACGATCGACGATAAAAGGTGTCGCCATCGACCGAAATCCGCCTGGATACGCGCCGAGTACGCGCACCGTGGTGGGCGGCTCGTCTATGCATGAAGGCGTGACATTCGTTCAGTGAATATGCGACTGGATAGTCTGCGCGCCTTCACGCGTAACCCACCACGTCTGCGGAGGCGTTCGACGAAACCCGATCCACGATGCCCAATCCCCCCGGGCACAACATGGGTGGGGCAAGCACGACCAGGATCCGTGCCATGAGTCCCTCCCAACTCATCGAATTCCGCGTCGGTCTTCCTTTCGTGCAAGGAAGGCCGTCGGCACGGGAGTATATCATATCAGCAAGGGCCCGGTTAAGTCAGTGTCCCAGCATGCTCATGTCATCACAAAAGGGCGGCTATCGGCGCAGAGATCGAGCACGATGCGTCTTTCCTGTACGACGAGGGACAGAGTTCCACGCGCGGTGCCACACGACCATTGGTCTTTGATTACAGCACTTTGGTGGTGACGGCCAGCCGCCACGCCACTGCGCTCACGCCCTAATTGCCCGCTATCGGGCTTCGCAGTGGGGCCGCCCGCCGGTCAGGGTGGTCACGGAGGGGGCACCCTCTGCCCCAGTGGGAGCCTGCCCTCTGCGCGCAAAGGGGGGCAGCGCACTACCCTCATTCATTTCTAGGTTGACTGCCAGGCGGCGCCATCGCCGTCGCCGGTGCCCCAACGGCAGAAGGTTTATCTCATCTACAAAGGTCGATCATGAGCAGACGATGACACTAATAAGTGCGGCCGCACCCGGTCCGCCCGCTCGCAGTCGCGGGGCGACGGCGTCCCATCACCGAAGGCAATTCGGTGGTCGCAACGCACCGTAGCTCCTTGAAGTCGCCGCCGTACCGTCCGTGCGCGGCATCGCCATCCTCGCCGCCGCGGTATAACCTCCCACAGCCACGTAGCCGGTGCCGGCGAATGCTAGAAACCAGACCGACCAACTGCTCGGCATCGAGTTTACCCCTCCGTGGACGTTGGTACGGAGTGCGGAGCGCGAGTCCAGTGTTGCTACGCAGCTGCAGTGTGCGTGATAACGGGACCGGGTCCCTGTCCTACGGGGGGGGTCCACCCGCAGCAGCGTGCGCTTCCTCGGCGCCATCTCAAAGCTGCCTCCACGTATCACGCGACTGGTAGTGGGGCGCAGTCCCGGTCGGGCTTGGCGCTCGGTTCACCGCGTAGCCAGGCCGAGTGCCATCTCAATGGCTGGACGCCCCACGGCTGCGGTTCTCAGCCAGGCCGACATCGCATCACCCTCACCCAGACCAATCTGTTGGTGTCACCAACCAATTGCAGACTTGCCCCTTGCCTTCACATCCACCACGTGTGACTGCCCATCGTCGGTTACGTCATCGTGTGTCGACGTTCGCGACTAGCTACGAGCACCGCGCCGGGAGTCGCCGGAAGAACTACCTGGACAGGGTCTGGCCGTGCGACGGTAGGGGTTGGCCATGCGAATTCTCCTGTCAGACGGAGGATTGTGTCGTCGCTGCCGACCTGTGCGATCGGACAGCAGAACCGTAAGGACGGCGTTGGGCATGTAGGACCCAACAATGAAGAGTGTCCCACGAGTGCCAACACGACCGGTGTGGGTAACCACTGGGCACTCTGCTCCGATTGGTAGAGCCGCCATGACAGGTCGAAGCGTCAGCGCACGCGAGCGTGCCGACGAGCGTCGGCGTCGGCGTCGAACAACCTGTGCCGTCTGGCCTGCGGCGTACACAATGGGGTCTATCGGGCGACGCCGGGCCGCAGAGCTGTTCTCGCGGGCCACTCAGTCGAGGCGCCATCTAGGCAGACGGATTGCGGATGTCCGTGGATACCGCAGTCAGCCGTGCGGATACGGCGTAAGAGCCTCGCTTGGCCACTCTACGAGTGCGGTAGAACCGTGACCTGGCGTTGGTCGAAGCGCTGCACGAGAGATGATGCCGAGGGCGGCGGCTCGTTGACCCGCGGCTGGTGGGGTGAGGAGCCGGTATCCAGGGGCCTCGGTACCCGGGCACACCCTCGCGGGGTGCTCACGAGCTAGGGAGCACGCAGCGACATCTCCTACGTGTCTGCGGTCGGTCATCCACATCCCTGGACTGCTGCAAGACGAAGGAGCAGGCTCGGCGTTTGGTGATCAGGCGGGGACTGTTGCCCTGGCCTCTGGCGCCCGTGGTCCGAACTGGGGCCGAGCGGACTCGGGCGTGCCTACCGCGAATCAAGTCGGCAGGGCGGCCTCTTACGGGAGCGGGCACCGGACGGTCCCTGCAGCCGCGATCATGGCCACGAGGCTGCGCTGAGGATGGTGACTTCCGTAGGCCCCGGATGTATCCTAATACACAGGCTGCGGTGTCCTCCGGAGCGCAGCTCCTCACGAGGATTAAGCACTCCAGGTGTCCTGGTGATTCCGTTCGACGCCGGTTCGTGCTCCCGTGACGCCGATCACGGAAATCGTCCAGGTGCGACGGGTGCGATAGTCCCCTCAGCCTAGCACACCTGGTGCTACTGGAGCGCCGACCACGGTACCGTGCTTCATCGACACCGAAGCCTCAACTACGCGCTGTACCGCGCGGTCCTCGGACAGATGCCAGCCCCGCACTCGGATGCCCTCGCGGATATGTCCCGGAGTCCTCTAGTCTCCCCCATCGTCATTCGCGCGTGGACCATCCGGGCTAGGGGATGGAGATATGGCTCCCTCGTCTGGCTAGGAAGTTCGACGATATTTAGGGCGGCTGCGAGATCGCAGCGAAACTGATGTGGCCTGCGAGGGGATGCACTCGGAATTCGAGTATTCTTCGTATTCCACCCTTGGGACACATCCGATGATCTAGAGAAGGCGCGTCCACGAGAGAGTGTTGCCTCTACGCCTCTCGCGACGATATTCTCCCGCTATTGGATCACGCCATCGAAAAAAAAAAAAACAAGGCCCCCCGAGCTGATCGAACGATGCCCTCGATCAAAGGATTAAGCATTGCCCTCAGGAGCCAGAAGGCGTGGAGACACGTGGCTGACGATGGCTGTGTCGCTTGAACGAATGCGACAGCAGACGCTACCAGTGGCGAGCCCCGGTCCATCTCCCTTAGCACATGACCGGGTGCCAGTGGCAGCAACTCGGCCCGACTTGGGTTGGTGGACTTACCACTTGCCACGAGGTGGTATAGGCGGAGTATATCGTAGGCCATGCCAGGGTAAAGCCATGGCGTCGAAGCGGCCTGAATTGGGGGCTTTGATTCAGTTTGGACGGTGACACTGGCCAATGCCGGAGTGGGGGGGCGCAAGCCTCGCCCCCGGCGAGGGATTCCGCGCCGTGAGGTTTTCAAGGCAAGGATGTGTACAATCTATGCCGACGCGGTATCCCGCTCGGCCCGGCCAGTCCGCCGAGGAGCCTTCGACCTGACGGAGTAGCACGGTGGGGCCCGTCGCGGTTCTCGGGTCAGGCCCACCGAGACCGAGCGCAGGCCAGGAGCCCGGGGCCTGACTCAACAGCGAGTAGCAGGAACGCTCCCAGCCCGTCTACGCGGGTAAATACTTGACGCCGGGCGGGAAAGTGGGGAGAATCCGCTCGAAGCGATCGCGAGCTTTCTTGCGTCCATCGGCAGGGTGTCCCAGTGGAATCATCCACTCGCGTATCATCGAGGCGGACTAAACGTGGCTGGTCACAGCGTTCGAAAATACGCGCCTCTGGAGCTGGACTCCAGAGAGTTCCCTGGCTGCCGACCTCCTACTCCGCGAACACACGGTTCTTAACGGGGGGCAGGACAATATGTGCCAGCGATCGGTGTGTCGCCCCCAAGCTGCCGCCGGTCCGCTGACGTTAAACTGACCAGTAACATCGTCCGAGTGTCACGCGTTTTCCTGGCGCGCGGGCACCTGACGACGGCCCCCTGCGAGTCCCCGAGCCGCTGAGCGGTGGGGTTCCCCCGGTCCCGCAGGAAGGAAGGGGGGACACTGGGGTAGGGCTGACCGTGAAGGCGTGTGTTTGCCGCCGGGCTATAGGTGACGTCCGACCTGGTGACGACGCATGGTCATGGGGTGCAGCGGGGGGCATCATGCCCAGCCACGGAGCCGCCCGATTCGCTCCGGCGGGGCGGTGCCACTGCGAGGCCCGACTTGTGTGGGACTACCGCATTCCCGCAGCCTTGACGACAAGGGCGGGGGCGGCGCCGACCCCGCCGAGGAAGTGATGGCTCCCTAACTAGCAACGCGGGTCGTGCGAACCGGGTGGGCAGCCTGAGCGGAGGCGAAGGTGCGCTGTGTATACCCTCCTGCGCACCCCCACAAATATCACAGTACAGCACCAAGGCTTGGTGGAACAAGCCCCCAGCCACTCCGTGACCTTGCCATCCATTGCGATCCCCCTCGTTTTTGGCTCCGACGTGCAGGCCGAGCTGTAACTTGGGGTAAAGTCGCGTCGGAGCACGGGCTGTTGATGCATCGCCAAGCGATCCCAACAATCATGTTCGGTGCCACCGCTGCAGGCGTACTCAGGCATGGGAGGCTCCGGCTCCATGTGGCGACGCCTCTGACGTGCCTTGTCCAGGAGGTATTGAGTCTCTTACCTATTGAATGTTTCGTCACGACTAGCAGTCCGGTATCCTGGCAGCCGCGACATCTCATAGGGCAACTGTTCGCACGGCACGTATCTAAATGCGCCGCGTTTCTCCCAGTGGAGGAAGCGATGACGGGACAGGTGATGGTTGTCTTATGAAGTGAAATCGTGATCCTCCTATGTCTCCGTGAAACATGGCGCCCGCCACCGTGGGGGAGTAGTGCTCGGCTGATGCCACGTACAGGCCCAGAAGGAAGGTACTCCATGAGAATTTATCCATAAGCCCACCCTCGCGCACTGTCCATAATAGCGCGCAGGTGGGCGTTGACGTCGGGGGGGCACCTTTGTCCTGGCTCAAAGGCAAGCAGGCATTGCGCTGGTAGCAATTAGCCTTCTCCCTCGGGCGCCAAAACCAGGCCACACACGCGCCATTGTGCCGTGTGCGCAAAACCGAAAGCGGCGGCTTGCGGCAGGCGAGCTTCGCTTTGTTGGGGCTAGGGGCCATAACGTTTTGAGACGCGCAACCGCCTGAGCGTGCCTCGCGCTGATATCACGAGCGTGAGTTGTAGTCTCTTCCTCGAACAACGACACGGAACCGGTGGTGGGGGGGGTGAGGTAACAGGGATTGGAGGGAGGGGGGAGGAAGGGAGGCAAAGAGAGAGATCCTCACGTCACGGTGTGAATATTTCGTGCGGACGTGGTGGCGCTCGCGGCGTAAGTCCGGCGTGTCACTACTTCGGCCCCCGGCGGTGCGCGGCAACAAAACTCGAAGCTGGGCTGTGGCTTAGCCGGGGCACGCGCGGCCTGGGGTGGCGTTTTCGGATTGTGCCTGCGGCGGGGTGACAAGTATGCACCGGCGTACTTGCGGTGGCCGCGGTTTTCGGTGGGGGGCCTAAGGTTTTGGCTCGTGGCGTAGGACGTGAGCATTTATTGTACTAGTGGTGAGGGGATCGTTGCGATGAGAAGAAAAAAACGTACGATCCTATATTGGCCCGCTCCTTCCGCTGTCCCTGGGGTAGCTGCTCTCTGCCATGCTTCTCTTTTGACGCCATGAGGCGCGAGGGTGGCTGCTGTGGTTGTCACGGTCCTAAAAGACCGCCCAACGTTGAACGCGGCGTGGTCCTCTCTTATGACCTTCCTGTTTTTTCCGGGTTCAGCGGATGCGGGAATGACTGTCTGGCTCGTTCCTCCATGTTGACTGTGGGAGTTATTCCGCTGGGGGGACTTTTCCGGGCGAGGGGTAGTGTGACCGGGGGTGTTTTGGTCCTGTTTTTTACCTCCTTACTCTTTTTCTTTGTTTTTCCCTATCTTCCATTCCGGCCACAACAAACATTCGCCCAAGACACACCCCACCAATCTTCCTCTTTCTCTTTTGCTTATGGAAATTCTCATGGGATTCCTTTCGGCCTTGTAGTTGCTGCGATTCCGGTGGCGGGAGCCATGTTTCGAGAATAGGAGGATCGCTCACTTCATAAGACAACCAACTTCCGTATCTTCCTGCTGAGAAACGGCGCATTGATAGTGCCGGGAAAGTTGCTTGGTGCCGCGCGCCAGGATACGGACTGTAGTCGAGAAACTTCAATAGGTAGCGATCAATCCTTGAAAGGACGTCAGAGGCGTGCTATGGAGCCGGAGCCCTTCATTGCTGGTCGTTGGCGCGTGACCGAGTTGGGGATGCTGGCTGATCAACGCCCGTGCTCGAGCGACTCACCAGTTCAGCTGGCCTGCCCGTGGAGCAACGAGGGATGCATGGTGGCAAGGTGGAGGGTGGTGGGCTTGTTCCGCTTTGGGCGATGAGTTGGGTGCGCAGGCGGTCAGCGGTGGCCCGGTCGACGACGGTGGCTAGGTAGAGCCATCCTTCCTCGGCGGGTGTCGGCTGCCGCTGTGTCAGGCTGGAACTGGAGTGTCACCAGGTCGGCCAGCAGGGACGCGCCGGGATCGGGGGTCGTGGTGGGATGATGCCGCCTGCAGTGATGGCTCGTGAGGTCGACGTTTATAGCCGGGCAACACGCCTTCGGCCGCATACCGTGCCTTCATTCTGCGGGGCGGCGTGGATGCATGGGGCGTCGTAGGTGCCGCGCGAGGAACGGTGAACCTCGGTGATTTTACTGGTCAGTTCCACGTCGCGGACCGCGCGGAGCCTTGGGGCGCCCGTGTGTCGGGCGTAGGAGGCGGCACAGGACTCCTGGGCAGCTCAGAGGCGCGTTTGACGCTGTGACCGCCCCGTTTTCCGCCTCGATGAACGGGTGGATGTTCACTGGACCTCCACTGCGAAGAAAGCCTCGGATCGCTTGAGGATCTCCACATCTTCCCGCAGGCGTCAGTTTTCCCGGCGTAGACGGGTGAGTTCCTGCTTCTCGCTGTTGGTCAGGCCGGGCTCCTGGCCTGCGTCGGTCTCGGTCTGGCTGACCCAGAACCGGACCGCGGTCTCCGTCAGGTCGAAGTCCTCGGCGACTTGGCCGGCCGAGCGGGAACCGCGTTGGCATAGCTTGACGATCTTGGCCTTGAACTCCGGCGTGGACATCCCTCCGGGGGCGAGGTGCCCCCGATTGGGATGTCCGTCAAACTGAATCAAGCCCAATTTGGCGCTTCGACGCATGGTTTACCTGGATGGCTGATACTCGTATACCACCTCGTGGCAAGTGGTAAGTCTCCAACCAAGTGGGCGAGTTTGCTGCATGGCAACCGGTCATGTGTAAGGGAGATGGAGGCTGCGGTAGCGTCTTGCTGTCGCCTTCGTTCAGCGAACAGCCATCGTCAGCCGGTCAGCCTTCATGGCTGTGAGGAAGCTCCGGAGCGTTGTTCGGGTGGCTCTGAGCGTGATCTCGGGCTGGTCGCTTTCGCGTAGCTGGATGTGTCCCAAGTGGTTGATAGATAGAGTGACACAGTTTGCTGCGTTCGCGCTAAATGTCGACTTCTGCCAGACGAGTGGAGGCATTCTCATCCCTGCCGGAGGTCCCGCGCGATGCGATGGATGAGGTCCCGGGAACTCGCAGGGTCGAGTGCGGAGGCTTGCATCCTGTCGAGGACCGCGCGGTACGCGCGTAGTTGGGCTTCGTTGTCGATGAAGACGGTACCGTGGTCGGCGTCCAGTAGCACGGTGTCTAGCTGAGGGACTTCGCCGTCGCACTGGACGATTCCGTGTCCGGCGCTCGGGAGCAGGCCGGCGCCGAACGGAATCACCAGGACCTGGATGTGATCCTCGTGGCTGCGCTCCAGGAGGAACCGCAGCTGTGTTTCGGATACATCCGGGCCTCCGAAGTCCATCCTCAGCGCAGCCTCGTGGATGATCGCGGTGAGGGACGTCGGTGCCGCTCCGTAGAGGACGCCCTGCCGCTTGATGCGGTAGGAGGCCCGGTGCTCCAGTTCGAACGGGGCCAGAGGCGGCACAGCCCCGCTGATCACCACGCGAGCCTGCTCCTTCGTCTGCAGGAGTCCAGGGATGTGGATGACCGACGCGACACGTAGGGATGTCGCATGGTGCTCCAGCTCGGTGAGTTCGAGGGTGTCGTCGGGGACGAGGCCCTGGTACTCCTCCCACCAGCCGCGGGTACGGCCGCCTGTCATCTCTGTGAGCGCTTCGACCAACCGGTCGTCACCGCACTCGTAGAGCTTGGCCAGGGCTCTTACGCGCTCCGCGCTGACTGCGTATCCACCGGACTCGATGTTGCTGATCCTCGACTGAGTGGCGCCGAACAGCTCTGCGGCCCGCGTCGCCGATAGACCCGCTTGTTCGCGCAGGCGGCGAAGTTCGACGCCGAGCCGCCGCTGTCGGACGCTCGGTGGACGCTTGACCCTGGTCATGCGGCTCTCTCAATCGGACAGAGTGCCCATGTGTCACCCACACGGGTCGTGTTGGACTGTGGATCACTTCATTGTTGGGCTACATGCCAACGCCGTCCTCTACGGTTCTGCTGTCCGATCGCACAACTCCTCCGTCTGACAGGAGATTTCGCATGGCAACCCTACCGTCACGGCATACCTGTCCAGGTAGTTCTTCCGGCGACTCCCCGGGGGTGCTCTCAGTGTGCCGAAGTCGCCACGATGACGTACCGAGTGGGCAGTTACGTGGTGGATGTGGGCAAGGGGCAAGTCGTGCAAGTGGTTGGTGCAACAGATGGTTTGGTGAGGGTGAGCGATGTCGGTGGTGGACCGCAGCGGGGCGTTCCAGCCGAGATGCTCCGGCTGGCTACGCGTGAAGAGCGCCAAGCCGCCGGACTGCGCCCGTACCAGGTCGGCTGTGATACGTGCGCGGAGCTTGAGATGGCGCGGCAGGCAGCTGCTGCGGGCGAGGACAGGGACCGGTCCCGTAACGCAACTGCAGCTGCGTACGCACACTGGATCGCGTCGCACTCCGTACCCACGTCCAGGAGGGGTAACTGATGCGAGCTGTTGGTCGGTTGGTTCGGCATTGCCGGCACGGCTCGGGCTGGGAGTCCGGCGGCGGCGAGGAGCGATGCCGCGACTGCGGTACGCGGCGCTTCACGGAGTACGGTGCGTTGCGTCCACCGGAACTGCCTTCGGTGATGACGCCGTCGCCCCGCGACTGCGAGCGGGCGGACCGTGCGGCCGCCGAGGTCATCGCGCGGACTGTCCGAAACCTTTGCCGTTGGGGCACCGGCGATGCGATGGGGCGCCTGGCAGTCTGAAATGAATGAGGTAGTGCGCTGCCCCCTGCGTGAAGGGCGGCGCACTGGGCGAGGGTGGCCCTCGTGCCCCGCCGGGCGGTGCGGCCCTCGAAGCCCGGATAGCGGGCAATTTGGGCGTGCGCAGTGGCGTGGCGGCTGGGCCGTCACCACCAAAGTGCCTGTAATTCAAAGACCAATGGTCGTGTGGCCGCCGCGTGGAACTCTGTCCTCGTCGTACAGAACGGCATCGTGCTCGATCTCTGCGCGATGCCGCCCCTTTTGTGATGACATGAGCATGCTGGACACTGACTTACCGGGCCTTTATATTGATCTCCGTGCCCGCCGGCCTTCCTTGCGAAGGAAGCCGACGGCGAATTCGATGAGTTGGGGGGACTCATGGCACGGATCGGTCGTGCTTGCGTTGTTGTGCCCGGGGGGATTGGGCTCGTGGATGGGGTTTCGTCGACGCCTCCGGCCGTGGTGGGTTACGCGGTGAAGTGCGCCGATATCCAGTCGAATTTCTGCGAGTTCACGCCTCCTGCTGAGAGGCCGCCCACCACGGTGCGTACTCGGGCTATCGGCGGATCGGTCCGGATGGCGACCCTTTTCGTCGATGTCTGACCGAGCCCCTTTTCCCGTCGTGTTTGCGGCGGCTCTCGCGTCGGGGTGAGTCACCTCGCCGGTGCGGCCTGCGTCGTGCCAAGAGCAACAGGCAGTGACACACGCCGTGTTGTCATTTCGGTGACCCGTTTTCTCCTCGCATCTCTTTGCGTTGCGCATTCCAACTCGCGCCTTGCGTAGGCCCCTTGTCCGATGCTTACGATGGTGAAGATCATTTAGGGGACGCCTCATGGCGCGTCCGACCATCGCACAGACGTCACAGGGGGGCGCGGGTCACCGCGCGACGTGCAGCGCCATCCCTCTCTGTCGGCTGCCAACGCACAGAGAAAGAAAAAGAATTGCAACCGTTCAGACCGGCCCGTGCCGGGATCGCGGGCCTCGCGGCCGCCGCTGTCCTGGCCGGGCTGATACAGGCCGGTGCGGCGTACGCCGCACCGGACGCCCCGCCGGCCGAGCCAAAGTCCACTGATGCGCCCACCGGTTCGGGGCGGGTCGCCGACCCCGACAAGCATCTCGGGAAGGACTGGGACACCTCGAAGGACCAGGCCGTCACCGCCGCCGCCGACTCCGCCGGCCTGCGGATCCTCGCCGCGGATCGGGTCAGGCCTACGCGTGGAAGACGGCCGCCGTCCTCAACGAGCCGGGTATGCCCGCCGATACGTGGATCGGCAACCAGTGCGTCATGGACGACTCGCACGTCGCCGCCGTGTACGCCCCTCGGGCCTTCACCAACAAGCCCGATCTCATGCAGGGCGGTGCGTTCACGGCGATCGTGAACACCAAGTCGGGCGAGGTGACGAAGCTGCCGTTCACGGCCACGCTCGCCTACTTCGACCCGACCTGCAACACCAGCACGCACACGGCCGCCTTCACCCAGTACCGCGACATGAACGACGCGTCGCAGACGAAGTCGCGCGTGATCACCGTGGACACGTCCGGCAGGACGGTCATGAAGACGGGTGAGCTGCGCGGGCAGGTGTCGTCGGCGGCCCCGGTGAAGGACGGTGTCGTCGCCGGTCTCGGCAGTGATCTCGTCCGGATCGACGGTCGGGGGAAGACTCGCCGGCTCGCCAAGGGCGACAGTGTTCCCTTCGACATCCGCCCCCTGGCCGACGGCCGGATCGGCTTCGTGGACCGCAAGGGCACGAAGACGGCGCAGGCGAAGGTGTACAGCGGCCACGGCGCACCGCGCACGGTGGCCACCGGCCCCCTCGGCGACCTCGACCTGGTGCCCCGGTGCCCAGGGCCGTACCTTCCTCACCGGCCGTCCCAAGGACGTCAAGGTGGACGGGAGCGGGATCACCAGGATCGACGCGCCGGCCGACACCGACGTCTCGTCCCTCGGCCGCCTCGCCGTCGACCCCGTGCTCACCCCCGGCGTCCGCGCCGGGCTGACCCGCATCAAGGGCGGCGGGAAGAGCTTCGACAAGGCGGACGAGCCCGAGGCGGGCGTGCGTTCCCGTTCCGGGAAGGCTCCCGGGGCGGCGGACGCGAACACCACGCTGACCGTCACCTCGACCGCCACGACGACCGGGGACAAGGTCGAGCAGCGGGTGACCTCGGCGCAGCCGCGCCTCAAGGAAGGTCTCTCGCCCGCGCTGACCGGCGGCACCCAGCCGCGTACGCTGGCCCGCGCGTCCGCGAAGGCGGACGGGCCCACCGACGCGCCGGTCTCCCACGACCCCACCGACACCGACCGCTGGTGCTCGGTCTCCCGCAACGACATGAGCGTCCAGGCGCTGCAGCCGACGCCGAACCAGGTCGAGTGGGCGGTGGACATGGCCGTCCGCGGCGAGCTGCGCGGCAAGTGGCTCCGCCAGGGCGGCTACCGCGACCAGGCCGGGCTGGGCACGGTCGACCCGCAGGGTCTGTTCCCGCTCCCGTCGCTGAACGGGGGCGGCCGGATCCCGGCCAACGTCCTCCTCGGCATCCTGGCCCAGGAGTCCAACCTGTGGCAGGCGGAGTCCGGTTCGATCCCCGGCCAGATGGGCAACCCGCTGGCCGCCGTGGACGGTTACTACGGCCACAGCACCAAGGACACGCTTCTCGGCTACTGGCGCATCAACTGGGACAAGTCCGACTGTGGTTACGGCGTGGGCCAGGTCACGGACGGCATGCGTCTGAAGGGCCACGAGAAGACGGACAAGGCGACGGGCCAGAAGGTCGAGACGAGCCTCGACCCGAAGCTGCAGAAGATCATCGCGATCGACTACGCCACCAACATCGCCGCCTCCATGAAGATCCTCGCCGACAAGTGGAACGAGGTCCACACGGACGGGCAGCGGATCACGGTCAACAACGACGACCCGTCCCGCGTGGAGAACTGGTTCACCGCCGTCTGGAACTACAACCTCGGCTTCAACCCCAAGTCGGAGGCCGGCAAGAACGGCGGACGCTGGGGCCTGGGCTGGTACAACAACCCCGCGAACCCGATGTACAAGAAGGGTGCCTGGGACCACCCGTTCATGGACACGTCCCTCAGCAGGGAGAACATCACCGACGCGGCGCACCCGCAGAACTGGCCGTACGAGGAGAAGGTGATGGGCTGGGCCGCCTGGTCCATCGACACCGGCTTCTCCTACGACACGGACGGCAAGCAGGGCTGGAAGGGCGAGTCCGGCTACGCCACCGCGGGTTTCCAGCCCGCCTGGTGGCTCAGTGTCGAGAGCCGTTCCCGCGTCAGCCCCCCGCTGGACACCTTCTGCAACAAGAACAACGGCTGCAACGCCGGCAAGCCGATCGACTGCCCCGACGAGGCGTGCTACCGGCAGTTCTGGTGGACCCAGGAGAACGCCACCTGGAAGTCGGACTGCAAGGACTCGTGCGGCAACGAGAAGATCAAGTACGCCACCCTGCGCGCCGAGCCGGGCCGTGGGTACCGGCTGAAGAACGGTGAGCCGGTGTGCGGCGGCGCCCCGGACGGCTCCGACGTCGTCACCTCGATCCCGGCCGGCACGGAGACATGGTCGAGCTGCGGGAAGGCGTCGTCGACGGGCAAGTTCGAGTTCACCTTCCATCCCGACTGGGACAAGCACTACGAGGCGAAGGCCGATCTGCATTCGATCGGCGGCGGCCACGGCGGCCATTTCTGGTACACCCACACCCGTAACGACGACCACCTCGGCGGCGCCGGCAACCGGATGACGATCGAGGGCGAGTGGACGGCGGGCAAGTCGTACGACCTCGCCGCGGTCTACGCGTACATCCCCGACACGGGGGCGCAGACCAAGCAGGCGAAGTACGTCGTCGACGGCGCCGTCGGCGGTCCGTACGAGCGGGTCGTGGACCAGAACGCGAACGGCGGCAAGTGGGTGTCGCTGGGCGCCTACAAGTTCACCTCCACGCCCAAGGTGAAGCTGACGAACTACGCGAAGGACGGCAGCGCCGACCAGGACATCGCCTGGAACTCCGTGGCGTTCAAGCCGATCAAGGGCAGGTTCGTCCAGCGCTCCCTGACCGCCGCCGCGATCTTCGACCCGAACCAGGAGCTGAACTCCAACTCCCCGGTGACGTCGCTCGAGACGCCCGTGCGGTCGATGAAGTCGCTCTACGAGTGGGGCCTGGGGCTCGCCGACCAGGCGCCGCTGTGGAACAACAACGGCAACGGGGGTCGAGGCCCACGGTCTGGCCTACGAGGCGCGGTGCAAGGACGCCAAGGCCGTGGGTGAGTGCACGGGCCAGAAGACGTACGACGAGGCCGAGAAGTGGGCCAAGGACATCAGGGCCGGCGGCATGAAGCCGCGCGCCGACGGCTCCGCCCCGGACATGTCGATCCCGGTGTGGATGGCCATGGCCAACCGGCGCCCCGACCCGTCCAAGCCCGCCTCCGAGGCGTACAAGGACCCGAACAGCTACAAGATCAAGTCCGATGTGAGCGTGACCTTCGTGGTCGGCGAGGACGGGAAGATCGTTGACGGCAGTGTGGCGTCGGACTACCGCGCCCGGGTCGGCAACGCCCACCTGCCCTACTTCGTCACCAAGATCATGAAGGCGATCGAGGCGGACTACGGCATCCCCGCGCCGGACATCGACTACACCACGCAGGACGCGCTGGAGTACGGCGACTTCAAGATCTCCCACCCCTACGAGGACGGGGACACTCCGGGTCAGGCGTACTTCCCGCACTTCCGCGCCGCGCGTATCGACGACTCCAAGCAGTGCGTGGACTTCCGCGCCATCGGCGGCGGCGTGCACGGCTACCGCGCCATGGTCGCCCACAAGTCGATCAACGACAACGTCAAGAAGTGGGTCGACGAGATCAAGTCCAACACGGAGACGAACTACGCGGTGAAGAACTTCGCCGGGGACGTCTACTCGCTGTTCTTCAAGAACAGCGGGTCGTGGAACAACAACATGTGGGGCTCCATGATCGGTAACGCGCCGCCGATCTGGCAGGACATCTCCGCCGCCTTCTGCGCCGACGGGTCCGTCAAGCCGACGCACTACCTGAAGAACGACGACGCGCACCCGTCCAACGGCATCGTCTACCAGTCGTACATGCCCGACCTCTACCTGTACGTCGACGACCGCATGACCGACAATCTCGGCCGCTCGTCCAACCAGCGGATCAGTGGCGGTGATTGGAGGAACTTCTCCAACTTCCCCGCCACCGCGCCCAACGGCAATGCGTACGCCTGGTGCGGCGTGGGCTCGCGGGGCAATGGAGGCAACCCGTGGGGCGTGGACGCCCCGGTCCCGATCTTCGGTGACGGGCCCGGGAACCGGCCCGGCAAGGTGATCCACTGTGACGAGCCGGAAAAGGAGTTCAACGTCAACCTCACCCGGTAGCCGGGGGAGTCGGCAGGTGATTTAACATCACGCCGAGGGGAGGGGAGACCGGACCGTACGGGCCGGCCTCCCCTCTTCGCGTTCTCAAAGGAGAATTCCCCATGGGTGTCCTGTACCTCGCCTTCTTCCTCGCCTTCCTCTACCTGGTGGCCGCGATCCTGCTGTGCAGGAAGATCGCGCGCAGGACGACGAAGAGGATGGGCTGGGCCATGGCCTTCCTGCTGATCGTCCTTCCCTTCGCCCTGCTGGTCATCGGGGGAATGATCGATGCCGGGCGGAACGCGGCCTGACGCCCGTCGCCATGGGTGCGAGGAACCGAAATGCCGCACCTGATAGGGGTGGTTCCGCTTTTCTGGACAAGGAACTTACCTGGCCCTTATGTTGATCAACGTCGCTGCGGGCCCGCGCCCCAGGAAGACTCACGGCGATTTCCGATTCCGGGGAATTCGCCGGTTCTCCCCTGCATGTAAGGAAGTTCCATGCTCAAGATCGCTTCTCGCGTCGCCGCCGTTTCGGCCGCGACCGTCGTGATGGGCCTGATCCCGCTCGCCGGCACGTCCTACGCGGCCAGCTGCTACAGCACCGGCTGCGACAACCAGGGTCCCAAGAGCACCGGTTGTGAGAGCGACGCGGTCGGCCACGGCACCGTGAACAACAACGGACGCATCGCGGAGCTGCGTTGGTCGAACAAGTGCAAGGCCGCCTGGGTGCGCACGACGCAGACGGCCAGCCCCTCCTGGTACAGCTCGTACGCGACGATCGAGAAGTACAACGCCGCCGGGAAGCTGCTGCGTTCGCTCAGCGTCGACACCCCGAACACGTACAACTCGTCGGACTGGTCGAACATGCTCGGCGGCTTCGGCGGCGACTACTTCTACCGCGCCTGCGTGGGCTTCCACAAGAACAGCGGTGCGCCGTACGGCGTGCAGTGCACCAACAAGTTCTAGGCAGCGCGCCGTTCGGCACGGCCCGATGACCGATGCCCCTGCTCCCGGGAGGGAGCAGGGGCATCGGCGTCCGTGCGGACGGCAGGGCCGGCTGCGGGCTAGTTGCAGGCGCCCACACCGCGGACGGTGTCGATGACCACGCGGCCGCCCACCTTCATGTAGGAGTACGCCGTGCCGCAGTAGCCGCGGTTCTGGTAGACCGGGCCGGCGTAGGTGCCGAAGGTGCCGAAGTCCTCGCGGGCCGCGTCGTCGGTGTAGTTGGACTTGAGGCGGATGCCCATCGACTGCTTGGCGCCCGTGTCGTTGGCCAGGACGGCGCAGATCGGCTTGTCGTAGTAGCGCGGGCCGGTCTCCTGGCCGTTGGTCCAGAGGTAGAGCGTGGCGTAGCGCTGGGTGGGGCTGGGCATGCGCTCCGCGTAGACGGAGACGTTGTAGCCCGCGCCGCACACGTTCGCGGGCCGCCGCGGCGACCCGCTGGTTGGCCTTGACGAGGGCCTTCGTCTTCGTGGTCGCCTTGGCGGCGAAGTGGATGTCACCGGCCGAGACGGAGGCGGGCTTCGGGGCCGGGTTGCTGGTCCCGGCGGTGGCGGCCTGCGGCGCGGCCAGGCCGAAGACGGTCAGTGCGGCGGCGACGGCGGCGACCCGGAACGACTTTTTGGACATGGTGAAACAATCCCCCGTTGATCAGTGCATGTCAGTAATCGGTGCATACCGGCGGAGAGCATGATCGTTTCCGCTGGTCGCCAGGAACTTATCAGGGGTTTACGCCGCCGTTCCTGTGGATTGGATCACAAGCCCCTGCCCCCTGCTTCCCGTTGGGAATCAGGGGGCAGGGCGGGCGTCCCGGCTCAGCCGCCGTTCACCCGCGTCGCGATCCGGTCCCCGGTCTCCTTGTCGATGTTGCGCCAGTACTGGAGGGCCCGGTCGAGGACCGGGCGGCTGACGCCGTTGAGGAGGTGGCCGGAGACGTTGGAGACGAGGCGGTCGCGGGCCGCGTCGTCCAGGACCTTGCGGACCATCGTGCCCGCCTGGCCCCAGTCGTCGTCCTCGCGGTGCAGCTTCGAGGCCTCACGGACCATCTCGCCGGAGGCGGGCCAGCCGGCGATTTCGCCGAACTGGGGGGAAGCCGCAGGCCCGCCATAGGAGTTGGGTGCGTACGGGCGGGCCGCGTTGGACGGCTCGTAGCGCATCGGGCCGTCCTTGGCATAGGAGTTGACGACCGAGTGCGGCCGGTTCGGCGGCAGCTGGGTGTAGTTGGGGCCGATGCGGTACCGGTGGGTGTCCGGGTAGGAGAAGAGGCGGCCGATGAGCATCTTGTCCGGGGACGGGCCGATGCCGGGAACCAGGTTCGACGGCTCGAAGGCGGCCTGTTCGATGTGGACGAAGAAGTCCTCGGGATTGCGGTCGAGGGTCATCTTCCCGACCTCGATCAGCGGGTAGTCGGCGTGCGGCCACACCTTCGTCAGGTCGAAGGGGTTGAAGCGGTAGTCCGCCGCGTCCTCGAAGGGCATGACCTGGACCTTCAGGGTCCACGACGGGGCGTTGCCGCCGTGGATGGCCGCGTACAGGTCGCGGCGGTGGAGGTCCGGGTCCTCGCCGGCCAGGCGGTCCGCGTCCTCCTGGGTGAGGAAGTCGACGCCCTGGTCGGTCTTGAAGTGGTACTTCACCCAGAACTTCTGGCCGCCGCCGTTGACCCACATGAAGGTGTGCGAGCTGTAGCCGTTCATGTGGCGCCAGGTCTTCGGGATGCCGCGGTCGCCCATCAGCCAGGTCACCATGTGGGCGGATTCGGGGCGACAGCGTCCAGAAGTCCCACTGCATGTCGTTGTCGCGCAGGCCGTTGTCGGGGCGGCGCTTCTGGGAGCGGATGAAGTCCTGGAACTTCTGCGGGTCGCGGACGAAGAAGATCGGGGTGTTGTTGCCGACGAGGTCGTAATTGCCGTGTTCCGTATAGAACTTGACGGCGAAGCCGCGCGGGTCGCGCCAGGTGTCCGGGGAGCCCTGTTCGCCGGCCACCGTGGAGAAGCGGACGAGCACCTCGGTGTTCTTCCCCGGCTGGAAGAGCGCCGCCTTGGTGTACTGGCTGACGTCGTTGGTCACCCGGAAGGTGCCGTAGGCGCCGCCGCCCTTGGCGTGGACCACCCGCTCCGGGACCCGTTCCCGGTTGAACTGGGCCATCTTCTCGATGAGGTAGTGGTCCTGGAGCAGGATGGGGCCGGAGTCACCGATGGTGAGCGAGTGCTCGTCGCTCTCCACGGGGATGCCGACGTTGTCGGTGGTGTACGGAGTCTGCTGCGCCGAGTCGGTCATGGGACGCCTCCCGGAATTCCCGGTACGGGTGATGGTGAGGGCGTCGTCCGCGCCGCCCTCCGCACCGGCCAGTCAACTCCGTCGACAGCGCGTCGGCAACAGGGCCCTGGACGCTGTCCAGAATTTCACCTCGTACCGCCGAACGGGTCGATCCGTCACCCGGAGTGACCGCGCGAGGGCAGCGCGAGCTCGAACCACACCACCTTTCCGGTGCTCAGCCGGGTGGCGCCCCACCGCCGCGCCAGCTTGTTGACCAGGTACAGCCCGCGCCCGCCCTCGTCCGACGGCCGCGCCTGGCGCAGCCGGGGCAGCTGGGGGACGTCGTCGCCGACCTCGCAGCGCAGCACGTTCGTCCGCAGGAGGCGCAGCGTGATCGGGCGCTCCGCGTACCGGACCGCGTTGGTGATCACCTCGCTGACCAGCAGTTCCACGGAGTCGCTCAGCTCGCCCAGGTCCCAGCGGTCCAGCGCGCGCCGAGCCAGCCGGCGGGCCTGCCGGGCCGTCTGCGGGCGCGGATCCAGGAACCAGTACGCGACGTCGCTCGGCGCTATGCCCTCGAAGCGGGCGGCGAGCAGCGCGATGTCGTCGTCCCGGTCGCCCGGGCCCAGCATGCCCAGCACCTCGTCGCACAGCGGCTCCAGCGGCGGCGGGTTGGGGCCGGTGAGGCGGGCGGTGTCGATGAGGCGCTCGCGGAGCTGCTCTATTCCGGTCCACACGTCCCGGATGCGGGATTCGACGAGGCCGTCGGTGTAGAGGAGGAGCGTCGCCCCGGCGGGCGCGTCCAGCTCCACGGCCTCGAAGTCGACCCCGCCCACGCCGATCGGCGCCCCCGGCGGCACCCGGAGGACCTCGGCACGGCCGCCGCGGTGCAGCATGATCGGCGGCGGATGGCCCGCGTTGGCGATCACGATGCGGTGCGAGACCGGGTCGTAGACCGCGTAGAGGCAGGTCGCCATCCGGTCCGAGCCCAGCCGCTGCGCCTGCTCGTCCAGGTGGTGCAGCACCTCCTGCGGTGGCAGGTCCAGCCCGGCCAGGGTCTGCGCGGTGGTGCGCAGCTGCCCCATGATCGCGGCGGACGTCATGGAGTGGCCCATCACGTCGCCGACGACCAGCGCGATGCGGTTGCCGGGCAGCGGGATCGCGTCGTACCAGTCGCCGCCGACCCGGGCCGTCTCGGCGGCCGGCAGATAGCGGCTGGCCAGCCGGACGCCGGTGGGCTGGGGGAGGGAGTCGGGGAGCATGGTGCGCTGGAGCTCGTCGGCGATGTAGACCTCGCGGCCGTAGAGGACGGCCTTGTCCACGCCCAGGGCGGTGTGCGTCGCCAACTGCGCGGCGACCAGCAGGTCGTCGCCCTCGAAGGCCGGCCGGTCGGGCCGGCGTATGAACACCGCCGCGCCGATGACCCGGCGTCTGCCGCGCAGCGGGGCGAGGATCGTACGCCGCTGCTGCGGTACGGGCCGGTCCGCGCCGAGCAGCTCGGGCAGGGCCGCCCGCGCGGCCGAGGAGTCCCCGAAGACGGGCCGGACACCCCGCAGCACCTCCGCGAGCGGCCCGCCTATGCGCACCTCGCAGCGCTCGGCCGCGGCGTCCGCCAGCTCCAGGCCGAGGCCGGGATCGTCAGTGGACGAGGACGTGGACGAGGACGAGGCCTCCGGGGTGGCGGGCGCGGGGGCCAGGGGCTCGGCTCCCCAGGCGGATTCGGTGGTGCTCAGGCCCCGCGCGTACTCCGGCAGCCGGTCGGTGCGGCGCAGCCGCAGCACGACCGGGCCGACCGGGCGCTCGTCGCCGACCGGCAGCGGGTCGCGCAGATAGACGAGGATCGCGTCGGCGAAGGTCGGCACGGTGGCCCGGCACAGGCCCAGCACGATCTCGTCCAGGTCGATGCCGCGGGCGATCCGGCGGGTGGCCGCGCCGACGAAGCGCAGCCGCTCCCCGCCACCGCCTCCGGCGCCGCCCGTGCCGCCCGCGCCTCCGCCGGCGACGGGCCGGGGCCCGTCGGCCGCCGGGTGGGCACGGCCCTCGCCGGCCGCTTCGGCGGGCGGGTCCGCGGGTGCCTCGGCGCTCATGACGGCCCGCACGGCACGCGCCCCGCGCGGCAGCGGCAGGGCCTCGTCGGGCTCGTCGCCGGTACGGGGGCGCGGCGCGGCGGCCGGCGCGGGGGTGGGCCGGACTGCGGCATTCCGCTGTCCTCCGTGGGAGTCGGTCTGCTCCGTCACGCGTGGGGTTCCATCCGTCGGGGCCGTAAGCCCGGTCGCACAGGGCGCACCGTGGTCAGGCGGCGCGTCGCAGATTGAGGAAGAGCTGGATCTCGGGCGGTACGTCCGTGCTCTGCGGGGCGTACGCCAGCGAGCTCTCGCCGGTGATCTCGAAGCCCGCCCCGCGGACGACCTCCCGCAACTCGTCGCGCAGGTAACCCGATACCCGGATCGTGTTGCCGAGGAACGGTATCGCATAGTCGTCCACGTCCGCCTCCACCATCGAGAGCGCCATCAGGCCCCCCGGTCTCAGCAGTCCGTGCAGCATCCGCAGCGCGTGCGGGATCTCCGGGCGGGGCAGCATCAGCAGGGCGAAGAACGCGGCGATGCCGTCGAAGGTGCCCAGCCGGCCGTCCCTCAGCTCCGCCAGGTCCGCGAGGCGGAACTCGGCCTCCGGCACGTGGCCGCGGGCCAGCTCCAGCATCCCCGCCGAGAGGTCGACGCCCACGACCGTGTGCCCGGCGTCCACCAGCTGACGGGAGGTCGGCAGGCCGGTGCCGCAGCCGATGTCCAGCACCCGCGAACCCGCCGGCAGCGACTCGGCCAGCCAGGCGCCGGAGGCGACCTGGCCGTCCTTGTGCGGGAACGCCTCGTCGTAGCGGTCGCCGATGGCGTCGAACGCCTCGGCCTGACCGCTGCGGTCCAGGCCCGTCAGGGCGTAACCGTCGTAGGCCCCCTGGACCCGCTGCCCGTCGTCACCGCTCACGGCTGCGCCCCTTCTCGTTCCCGCGTCGTGGTTCCTCTTTTTATGGCGCGCGCGTGCTCGACTGACGCGGCGTCATGTTCCGTACGGACCAGGGCCGTCACCGCGGCCCTGCCCGATCCTACGGTCGCCCTGCGGGGCGACGGCAAGCGCTTCCGTCCGTCACGCGAACGTCACGCCCGCTGGGGCGCCGGGACGTGTCCCCAGTCGTCGGGGAGCGACGGCACCGGCCAGGCCGGGTCGGGCCGCCAGCGCTCCCAGCCGGACGTGAACGGCGCGCCCCAGGACTCGATCTGCTCGACCGCCGCGCGTCCGGCGGCCCGTACCTCCTCGGCCCGAGCGGCTGTCATCAGTCCCACGCGCTGCGCCTGGGCGAACTCGTCCTCGTCCTTCCACTCCCAACGCCGGTCCGGATAGACGGCGATGTCCAGGAAGTGGTCCTCGGAATCGACCCCGCCGGCCCAGCGCGCGAGCGGTTCCTCAAGATTCACGTACCAGTTGCGGAACCTCCAGTCGAGGTCCCAGAAGAGCCAGACCGACCACGGCTCGCCGGGGCGCGCGAGTTTGAGTACGCCCGTTCCGGTCCAGGTGCCGACGGCGGTGGTGCGCGGCTTGGTGTAGCGGGTGGCGAGGGGCTCCTGGTACGGGGGCGTGCCGTCGGCGAGGACGGGCCGTACGCAGTGGGTGCCCGAGGCGAGCCAGACGGCGAGCAGCTCGGGGTCGTCGTGGACGACGGTCACGGGGCGACAGATGTGGACGCGGTCGGTGGCGTTGGCGCGGTAGCGCCACAGAATGTGGTCCCCGGGGGCCCAGTGCCCGGCTGCTGCCGTATCCGCTTCCACTTGCGCTGTCATGCGCAGATCTTAGGGGGAGGGGGGTGGGGTGTGCCGTGACGTATGCCGCAGGGGTAGGGGGCTGGGGGGATTGTGCCCCGGTCCCGCCCTTTCACCGTTTCTCGCCGCGCTCCGCGCGGGTTGTCCTCAAGCGCCGGACGGGCTGTTTCAGCCCGTCCGGCGCTTGAGGACTTCGCCCGAAGGGCGAACGGGGTCCGGGGTCTCCCCGGAAGAAACGGTGACAGGGCGGGCCAGGGGCACAATCCCCCCCGCCCTACGGCCGAGTCATCCGCAGCACATCCAGCGCCTCGTCGAGCTGCTCGACCGTCAGCAGCCCCCGCTCCACGTACCCGCCCTCCAGCACCACCGCACGGATCGTCTTCCGCTCCGCCAGCGCCCGCTTCGCGACCTTCGCCGCCTCCTCGTACCCGATGTAGCGGTTCAGCGGCGTGACGACGGACGGCGACGACTCCGCGTACTCCCGCGCCCGTTCCACGTTCGCCGTGATGCCGTCGACCGTCCGGTCGGCCAGCAGCCGCGCCGCGTTGCCGAGCAGCCGCACCGACTCCAGGAGGTTTTTCGCCATCACCGGCAGCATGACGTTGAGTTCGAAGTTGCCGGCCGCGCCCGCCGTGGCGACGGTCGCGTCGTTGCCGACGACCTGCGCGGCCACCATCAGCACCGCCTCCGGAACGACCGGATTGACCTTGCCCGGCATGATCGACGAACCCGGCTGGAGGTCGGGCAGGTTGATCTCGGCCAGTCCCGTCCGCGGCCCGGACGCCATCCACCGCAGGTCGTTGGAGATCTTCGTCAGGCCGACGGCGATCGTCCGCAGCTGACCGCTCGTCTCGACCAGCCCGTCCCGCGCGCCCTGCGCCTCGAAGTGGTCGCGGGCCTCGGTCAGCGGCAGCCCCGTCGCGCGGGCGATCTCGGCGATGACCGCGGCGGAGAAGCCGGGCGGGGTGTTGATGCCGGTGCCCACCGCCGTTCCGCCGAGGGGGAGTTCGGCCAGCCGGGGGAGCGAGGCGCGCAGCCGCTCGACGCCGTAGCGGACCTGGGCCGCGTAGCCGCCGAACTCCTGGCCGAGGGTGACCGGCGTGGCGTCCATCAGGTGCGTCCGCCCCGACTTGACGACCTCGGCGAACTCCTCCGCCTTGCGCTCCAGCGCGGCGGCGAGATGCTCCAGCGCCGGGATCAGCTCACCGGTGACGGCGGCCGTGGCGGCGATGTGGATGGAGGACGGGAAGACGTCGTTCGACGACTGGCTGGCGTTGACGTGGTCGTTGGGGTGCACGGCGCGGCCCAGCCGCTCGCCGGCCAGGGTGGCGACGACCTCGTTGGTGTTCATGTTGGACGACGTGCCGGAGCCGGTCTGGAAGACGTCCACGGGGAAGTGGTCGTCCCAGCGGCCCTCCGCGACCTCGTCGGCCGCCTCCGCGATCGCCCGCGCCATGTCCGCGTCGAGCACGCCCAGTTCGGCGTTGACCTTGGCCGCGGCCGCCTTGATCCGGGCCAGGGCCGCGATGTGTGCGCGCTCCAGCCGCTGTCCGCTGACCGGGAAGTTCTCCACGGCCCGCTGCGTCTGCGCCCGCCACTTGGCGTGGGCGGGCACCCGCACTTCACCCATCGAGTCGTGCTCGATCCGGTACTGATCGCTCTCGCTCATCCTCACTACCTCCTGACCGCTACAGCGTTTGTCTCGTTCTCCCTGTTCCCAAAGGCCACTACCAGCCAGTAAATACCGCGGGTAACAACAGAAATCGGGGAGGCTCCATGACACGCAGACCCACCCTGCGCTGTTCACTCGCGGCCTTGACGGCTTTCGCAGCCGTTTTCGGAGGAATGGCCGCAAACGTCCCGTCCGCCCATGCGGAAACGCGCTCCACCGCCTCGACGCCGCTCTCTCCCGAGCTGGAGAAGATCCGGGCCGCGGACGCGGTCAAGCTCTACGGCGACGCGGCCGAGCGCCCGCCGGAGCAGCGCAAGAGCTCCTTGATCTCGCTGGGCGACAGCGAGATATCCGGCGAGGGCGTCGGCAGCTACGAACCGGGCACCAGCGGCCCCTCCAACTGGTGCCACCGCTCGCCCGACTCCGCGATCCACCGCACGTCGATCCCGGCCGACGTCACCTACAACGTCGCCTGCTCCGGCGCCGACACCGGAAACATCCGCATCGGCGGCACCAAGCAGTACGCGGACGAACTGGTGCAGAGCGACAACCTGGCGATCAAGGCCCGCAACACCCGGATCAAGATGGTCCTGCTGGTCGCGGGCGCCAACGACGACCTCCAGTTCGGTCCGGTGATCACCGACTGCGTCACCCGCTACCTCACCCTCCAGGGCACCTGCGAGCCCAAGTACGCGCCGGGCTGGCAGGCGCGCGTCGACGGCCTGGTGCCGAAGGTGAAGCGGACCGTCGCCGACCTGCGCGCCGTGATGTCCGGCGCGGGGTACGCCGAGGGCGACTACAAGCTCGTCGTCATGGGCTACCCGAGCCCGATCGGGGCCGACTTCGAGGACAACCCCGCCTACCCCGGCAAGCTGGCGGGCGGCTGCGTCGGGTACACGTCCGACGCCGCCTGGGGCCGCAACACGTCCGTGCCGGCCTTCGAACGCGGCATGCGGAAGGCGGCGCTGGAGTCGGGCGCGTACTTCCTCGACAACTCCCGCCTCTTCCACGGGCACGAGGTGTGCATGGAGAACGCGTGGGTGCGCGGGCTCTGGCTCGACCTGTCCAACCCCGTCCCGCCGGACGCCAACTCCGTCCGGCAGTCCTTCCA
Source organism: Streptomyces thioluteus (assembly GCF_039535865.1). Taxonomy (NCBI): domain Bacteria; kingdom Bacillati; phylum Actinomycetota; class Actinomycetes; order Kitasatosporales; family Streptomycetaceae; genus Streptomyces; species Streptomyces thioluteus. The sequence continues at coordinate 8,093 of NZ_BAAAXZ010000064.1, read as the reverse complement.
CCCCAACGCGCGCGGGCACGCGGCGTTCGCGTCCTGCCTGAGCCAGTTCTACGCCTCCGGATACCGCGAGGCGGGCTGCGCGGACCCGGCGAGCACGGACAAGCCGGTGCTGCGCGGGGGCTCGTGGGACGAGGCGTACCGCCCGTTGAAGAACGCCGCCAGTGGTGCGTGCGTGGACGCGTACGGTGCCCTGACGCGGAACGGGACGGAGGTCGGCGGATGGCCGTGCACGGGGAACCGCAACCAGGAGTGGTGGTACGACGGTGAACGCGGCTCGCTGCACACGGCGTTGACGCACGACCGGTGCGTGGACGTGCCGGACGGCAAGTACGCGGCGGGGGCGGCGGTGGTGCTGTGGAACTGCCACGGCGGCGACAATCAGCGGTTCGCGCGCTCCGGTGATACGTACCGGCCCGCGGCCGCGCCGCAGTTGTGCCTGACGCTGTCGGATGCGAAGGAGCCGGTGCGGTTGCAGAAGTGCGACGGCTCGGCGGGGCAGCGCTTCGCGTAGGTGTTCCCTCCCCGGCCCCGCCCTTTCACCGTTTCCCCGGGGGCAAGCCCCCGGGCCCGGCACCGCGCTGCGCGCGGTAGGGCGGGGCTTCGCCCCTGGACCCCGGCGGGGGCTGCGCCCCCTGCACCCCTGCTTCCGGGGCTCCGCCCCGGACCCCGTATCGCGGCTCCGCCGCTCGTCCTCAAACGCCGGACGGGCTGGGATGGCGCGCCCGTGTAGGGAATCCGGTCCGGCCCGAACCGGCCCGTCCGGTGCTTGAGGACAGTGCCCGCAGGGTGCTTCGGGGGGGGGCGCAGCCCCGGTCCAGGGCAGGGGCGAAGCCCTGGGCGTGGCCCAGCGGGCGTGGCCCGAGCAGAGCCCGGGGGCGCAACCCAAGGGGCCCAGGGAGCGCAGCCTCGGCCAGGGGCGCAGCCCAGGTAGGGCCCGGCGGGCGTGGCCCGAGCGGGGCCCAGGGGCACAGCCTCAGGTGGGGCCCAGAGGGCCCGTCCCGAGGAGCCCAGCGGGCTCAACCCCACCCAAGGCCCAGAGGGGCTCCCCTCCCCAGGGCTCAGGGAGCGCGACCCGAGCGGGGCCTAAGAGGCGCGACCCGAGTGGCGCCCAAGGAGCGCAACCCGAGCGGGGTCCAGGGGGCGCAGCCCCCGGTGGGGTGCAGGGGCGGAGCCCCGCGCTCCGCGCGGAGCGCGGGGCTCCGCCCACCCCGCGGAGCGCGGGCCCCGCGCGGCAGCGCGCTGGGGGTGCCCCCTCTGGGGGAGGGGTTCCGCAGGGGCGCCGCCCCTGCGGAGACGGGGAAAGGGCGGGGCGGGGAGCAAACTCCCTTACTTACCCGACCGCACCGGGATGTTCATGAACGTCGGCGCAGGCGCCGGATCCGTGAAGAAGTCGTTCCCCTTGTCGTCCACGACGACGAACGCCGGGAAGTCCTCGACCTCGATCTTCCAGACGGCCTCCATGCCCAGCTCCTCGTACTCCAGGACCTCCACCTTCTTGATGCAGTCCTGGGCCAGGCGCGCCGCCGGGCCGCCGATGGAGCCGAGGTAGAAGCCGCCGTGCGCGGCGCACGCGTCGGTGACCTGCTTGCTGCGGTTGCCCTTCGCCAGCATCACCTTGGAGCCGCCCGCCGCCTGGAACTGCTCGACGTAGGAGTCCATGCGGCCGGCCGTCGTGGGGCCGAAGGAGCCCGAGGCGTAGCCCTCGGGGGTCTTGGCGGGGCCGGCGTAGTAGACCGGGTGGTCGCGCAGGTACTGCGGCATGCCCTCGCCCGCGTCCAGCCGCTCCTTGATCTTCGCGTGCGCGATGTCGCGGGCGACGACCAGCGGGCCGGTCAGCGAAAGGCGGGTCTTCACCGGGTACTTCGTCAGCTCGGCGAGGATCTCGTCCATGGGACGGTTGAGGTCGATGCGGACGACGTCCTCGTCGGACAGGTGCTCGTCGGTCGTCTCCGGCAGGAAGCGCGCCGGGTCCGTCTCCAGCTGCTCCAGGAAGACGCCCTCGGCGGTGATCTTCGCGACGGCCTGGCGGTCGGCGGAGCAGGAGACCGCGATGGCCACCGGGCAGGACGCGCCGTGCCGCGGCAGGCGGACCACGCGCACGTCGTGGCAGAAGTACTTGCCGCCGAACTGGGCGCCGATGCCGATCTTCTGGGTGAGCTCGAAGACCTTCTCCTCCAGCTCCTTGTCACGGAAGCCGTGACCCAGCGGGGAGCCCTCCTCCGGCAGCTCGTCGAGGTAGTGCGCGGAGGCGTACTTGGCGGTCTTCAGCGCGAACTCGGCGCTGGTGCCGCCGACGACGATCGCCAGGTGGTACGGCGGACAGGCGGCCGTGCCCAGCGAACGGATCTTCTCCTCCAGGAACTTCATCATGGAGCCCTCGTTGAGGACCGCCTTCGTCTCCTGGTAGAGGAAGGACTTGTTGGCCGAGCCGCCGCCCTTGGCCATGAAGAGGAACTTGTAGGCGCCGCCGTCGGTCGCGTACAACTCGATCTGCGCGGGCAGGTTGGAGCCGGTGTTCTTCTCCTCCCACATGGTCAGCGGGGCCATCTGCGAGTAGCGCAGGTTGAGCTTGGTGTACGCGTCGAAGATGCCGCGGGAGAGCGCCTCGTCGTCGCCGCCCTCGGTGAGGACGTTCTGGCCGCGCTTGCCCATGACGATCGCCGTGCCGGTGTCCTGGCACATCGGCAGCACGCCGGCGGCCGCGATGTTGGCGTTCTTGAGCAGGTCGAGGGCGACGAACTTGTCGTTGGCCGATGCCTCGGGGTCGTCGACGATCTTCCGCAGCTGGGCGAGGTGCGCCGGGCGGAGGTAGTGCTGGATGTCGTGGATCGCCTCTTCGGCGAGCTTGCGCAGCGCCTCGGGCTCGACCTTGAGGAAGGTGCGGCCGTCCGCCTCGAAGGTGGTCACGCCCTCCGAGGTGACCAGGCGGTACGGCGTCCTGTCCTCGCCCAGGGGCAGGAGATCGGTATGGGCAAACTCGGGCCGAGACATCGCGGCGATCCCTCACTCACTCTGCGGGTGGTATGCGAGCCAAGCGTAGGCGCCGCCGGGCGTGATCGGCTGGTGAGGCAAGCCTCACTTGGAATTCACGGCACTTGGAATTCATGGCTATCGCGATCTATCGCGTCTCCCCTATTCTGGGTCCGTGGACGAGTCAGCGCTGGAGAAGCGACAGGTATCCCTGACCAAGACGGCCGAGGCCGAGCCCGCGCTCCGGGCCTCCGACGCGGACCGCGACCGGATCGCGGACATCCTGCGCGAGGCGCTGGCCGAGGGCCGGCTCACCGCGGACGAGCACGCGGACCGGGTGGACGCCGTGTACCGGGCCCGGACGGTGGCCGAGCTGGAGCCGCTGGTGCGCGACCTGCCGGTGGCGGCACGCACGGGGGCGCCGGCCGATCCGTACGCGCCCCCGCGCCCGTCGGGCTCCCCCGCCCGGCCCGCGGAGAACCTCGTCGCCGTCTTCGGCGGCGCGACCCGCAAGGGCCGCTGGCGCGCGGGCGGCCGGCTCAACGCGTTCGCCCTCTTCGGCGGGGTGGAGATCGACCTCACCGAGGCGCTCTTCGAGGAGCGGCAGATCGTCATCAGCACCTGGGCGCTCTTCGGTGGCGTCGAGGTCAAGGTCCCCGAGAACGTCTCGCTGCGCTCCACCGGTACCGGCGTCTTCGGCGGCTTCGACGTGGACTCCTACGAGGCGGCCGACCCCGAGGCGCCCTCGGTGCTGATCACCGGCTGCGCGGTGTTCGGCGGCGTGGCGGCGAAGGCCAAGCGCGGCAAGAGGGTCAAGGACCTGCGCGCGGCGGGGTAGTCCGGCCGCCGCCGGACGATGGTGACGGACGGTGTTCCAGTCGTGGCAACGGTGTGAATAAGAGCGCGCACAGCGGGTAAAGCTTGGTGCATCGTCTCTCGTACGGCTGCGGGTGCGAATGGCCGTGCAGGGTGAGACGGGCAAGGGTGACTCAACCGGCCGAGCAAAGCCGTCGTCAGGAGTGGACCGTGCTGCTACCGCATCAGCCCCTGCAGGAAGCCGCCGTACCGCCCGCGCGGATGTCCGCGCGGGATCAGGCAGGCCCCTGGCACTCGGAGGCGGTGTGCCGCCGGGACGAAGCAGGGCTGTTCTTCGCACCGTCAAAGGAACCCACGGCCGCCCGCCTCTCCCGGGAGGAGGCGGCCAAGCGCGTCTGCGCCCGCTGCCCCGTGATGGTCGAGTGCCGTGAGCACGCCCTCCTCCAGCCGGAGCCGTACGGGGTGTGGGGCGGGCTCACCGCGGCCGAGCGCCGCGTCGTCCTGGCCCGCCGGCGGCGCCGCGAGGCGGAGATCCAGCGCTCCACCCGCGTGGCCGCGGCGGGCTGACTCCTCGGTCCCTGCCTTTCTTCGCTTCACGGGGGCGTCTCCCGGCGGTCGGCCGGGGGCGCGGGGCCGAGTCCCGCTGGAAACGGTGAAAGGAAGGGACCGGGGCGTACGCCCCGGTCGGTGTCCCGGAGGCCGCCGCCTCAGCTGGGGCGCTCGAAATCGATCGTGCTGTAGGCGCGGAGCTTCGACAGCCGGTGCTCGGAGTCGATCTGCCGGATCGTCCCCGACTTCGACCGCATGACCAGCGACTGGGTCGTGGCCGTCGCGGAGCGGTAGCGCACGCCGCGCAGCAGTTCGCCGTCGGTGATGCCGGTGGCGACGAAGAACACGTTCTCCCCGCTGACCAGGTCGTCCGTGTGCAGGACGCGGTCCAGGTCGTGCCCGGCGTCCAGGGCGCGCTGCCGCTCCTCGTCGTCCTTGGGCCACAGCTTGGCCTGGATGGTGCCGCCCAGGCACTTCATCGCGCAGGCGGCGATGATGCCCTCGGGCGTGCCGCCGACGCCCAGCAGCAGGTCGATGCCGGTGCCCTCGCGGGCGGCCATGATGGCGCCGGCCACGTCGCCGTCGGAGATGAACTTGATCCGGGCGCCCGCCTCGCGGATCTCCTTGACCAGGCCGCTGTGGCGGGGACGGTCCAGGACGACGACCGTGACGTCCTCGACGGCGGAGCGCTTCGCCTTGGCGATGCGGCGGATGTTCACGGCGACGGGCGCGGTGATGTCGACGAAGTCGGCGGCCTCGGGGCCGGTGACGAGCTTGTCCATGTAGAAGACCGCGGACGGGTCGAACATCGAGCCGCGGTCGGCGACCGCCATCACGGAGACGGCGTTGGCCATGCCCTTGGCCGTCAGCGTCGTGCCGTCCACCGGGTCCACGGCCACGTCGCACTCCGGGCCGGTCCCGTCGCCGACGCGCTCGCCGTTGTAGAGCATCGGCGCGTTGTCCTTCTCGCCCTCGCCGATGACGACGACGCCGTTCATCGAGACGGTGTGGATCAGCGCGCGCATGGCGCGGACGGCGGCGCCGTCCGCGCCGTTCTTGTCGCCGCGGCCCACCCAGCGGCCCGAGGCCATGGCGCCCGCCTCGGTCACCCGGACCAGCTCCAGGGCGAGGTTGCGGTCCGGTGCCTCCGGACTGACCTCGAGCTGGGACGGCAGATGATGATCGGTCATCGGGGCGCACCTTTCTGTACGGCGTGGGCCGTGGGGTCCCCCCGTCCCGGTGGGCCAGGGGGGTGAGGGTGCTGATGACTTTATCCGCTGATTTCGAGAATGAGCAGGGCGCCCCACGCATGAGCGCCGTCAAGGGGCCGCCGACGGCGGGTGTCCGGTTCCCGACCCCCTCCGGCGTCGAGATCCACATCGGCATGGGGGACGATGGGGGGCGTGGCTGGCAGGAACGGTAAGAATCAGACGGTGCGGAATCTGCTGCTGTCGTTGGCGGTGGTGGTTCCGGTGGCGGGGTCGGCTTGGCTGTTCCTCCCGCACGGCAGTGGTGGCGACCATGTGAAGACGGTGGAGTACCGCGTCGCGGCGGACTCGGCCCGGCGGGCGGCGCCCTATCCGGTGGTCGCCCCCGAGGGGCTCGGCAAGGACTGGCGGCCGACCTCGGTCTGGTACAAGGTGACCGAACGCGAGGGCAAGTACTGGCACTTGGGCTTCGTCGACCCGGACGACGAGTACGTCCAGATCGAGCAGAGCGACCGGACGGGACGGGACTTCGTCGACTCCTCCACGCAGAGCGCCGAGCGGACCGGCCGCACCGAGAAGGTCGGCGGCACGGTCTGGCAGCGCTACGAGGGCGAGAAGTACAACGCCCTGGTGCGCGAGGAGCGCGGGGTGACGACGGTGGTCGCCGGGACGGCGTCCGACCGGCGGCTTGCGGAGATGGCCGCGGCGCTGAAGACGGGCAAGCCGAAGGGCTGACCCCGGCGTCGGGGTCAGCCCTTCGGGAGAGTGCCGGTCAGACGACCGAGACGACCTCGTCGTAGCCGAGGCGCGGGGAGCGGGGGCGGTAGGCCTCCGTGCCCGGGTTGCCGATGTTGACGACCATCAGCGGGGTGTGGTCGCCGTCCAGGAACTCCCTCTGGATGCCCGCGGCGTCGAAGCCGGTCATCGGGCCGGCGGCCAGGCCGAGGGCCCGGATGCCCAGGATGAAGTAGCCCGCCTGGAGCGAGGCGTTGAGCGCGGCCGAGCGCTCACGGACCGGACGCTCGCTGAAGAAGACGTCCTTGGCCTGCGGGAAGTGCGGGAACAGCTGCGGGAGCTCCTCGTGGAACTCGTTGTCCGCGGCCAGGATCGCGACCAGCGGAGCGGTGCGCGTCTTGGCCTGGTTCCCCTCCGCCATGTGCGCGACGAGGCGCTCGCGGGCCTCGTCGGTGCGGACGAGGACGATCCGCAGCGGCGACTGGTTGAACGCGGTGGGGGCGAACTTGATCAGTTCGTAGAGCGCCTGCATCTGCTCGTCGGACACGGGCTCGTCGGTGAAGGCGTTGGGCCGTGTGGGCCTCACGGAAGAGCAGGTCCTGAGCGGCGGCGTCGAGGGGCGAGGGGCATGGGGGGGTGACCTTCTTAGTGTTGCAGTGGTTCCAATGGCGGCCGGTGTCCACCGTACTGCAAGGTATGTGAAGCTTCAACTGAAACTTCAATCAACTGCCCCGACGCGCCCGCTGCCCGGTCAGTCCTCCCGCTCGGTCTCGGCGGCCAGCGCCGCGTCCAGCCGCGCCCGCGCCCCCTCCAGCCAGTGCCGGCACACCTTCGCCAGCTCCTCGCCGCGCTCCCACAGGGCCAGCGACTCCTCCAGCGTCTGGCCGCCCGTCTCCAGCCGGCGGACGACCTCGATCAGCTCGTCCCGCGCCTGCTCGTAGCCGAGGGCCTGCGTCTGCGTCTGCGCCTGCTCCTGCGCCTCGTCGGTGTTCTTCGCCATGGCGCCCAGCGTAGGGCCTGGCCTATTCCGCGCCCCCGCCCACGGCCCGCACTGTGAACCCGCCCTCCGCGACCCGCGCCCGCAGCTCCTCGTCCGCGCCGACCTCGGCGGGGGAGCGGACCACCGAGCCGTCCGCGTGCTGGAGCACCGCGTAGCCGCGGCGCAGCGTCGCCGCCGGGGACAGGCCCACCACGCGGGCGTGGGTGTGCGTCAGCTCGGAGTCGGCCCGGTCCAGCAGGTGCCCGAACGTCCGCCTCCCGCGCGCCAGCAGCGCGTCGACCTGCTCCGCGCGCTCCTCGACCATCCGCTGCGGCCGCTCGAAGCACGGCCGCGCCCGCACCGCCGCCAGCCCCCGCTCCTCGCGGTCCAGCAGCGCGGTGACGGCCCGCAGCCCGCGGTCGCGGAGCTGGCCGACGCGGGTGAGCTCCTCGCCGACGTCCGGCACGACGCGCTTGGCCGCGTCGGTGGGCGTGGACGCGCGCAGGTCGGCGACCAGATCCAGCAGCGGGGAGTCGGGCTCGTGGCCGATCGCCGACACCACGGGGGTGCGGCAGGCGGCGACGGCCCGGACGAGCTGTTCGTCCGAGAACGGCAGCAGGTCCTCCACGCTGCCGCCGCCCCGGGCGACGATGATCACGTCCACCCCGGCGTGCCCGTCCAGCTCCTGGACCGCCTCCACCACGGCCGGCACCGCGTGCACGCCCTGGACGGGGACGTTGCGCACCTCGAAGCGGACGGCGGGCCAGCGGTGCCGGGCGTTCTCCAGCACGTCGCGCTCGGCGGCCGAGGCGCGGCCGCAGACGAGGCCGATCAGC
>NZ_BAAAXZ010000063.1:0-34073 GCF_039535865.1 Streptomyces thioluteus | reverse complement strand
CGAACTCGGCCCCGACGGCCTGCTGTTGGTCAACCTCTCCGGGCGCGGCGACAAGGACATGGACACGGCGGCCCGTTACTTCGGGCTCTACAACGAGGGGGACGCCAAGTGAGCGGGAACATCGGGCTGTTGAACGACGTCCTGGCCAAGGCCCGGGCGGAGAACCGCGCCGCGCTCGTCGGCTACCTCCCGGCCGGCTTCCCCACCGTCGACGACGGCGTCCGGGCCATGACCGCCATGATCGAGGGCGGTTGCGACATCGTCGAGGTGGGCCTGCCGCACAGCGACCCCGTCCTCGACGGCCCCGTCATCCAGACCGCCGACGACATCGCCCTGCGCGGCGGGGTGCGGATCGCCGACGTGATCCGCACGGTCGGCGAGGTGCACCGGGCCACCGGCGCGCCGATCCTCTGCATGACCTACTGGAACCCGGTCGACCACTACGGCGTCGAGCGGTTCGCCGCCGACCTCGCCGAGGCCGGGGGAGCGGGCTGCATCCTGCCCGACCTGCCGGTCGAGGAGGCCGACGCCTGGCGCAAGGCCGCCGAACAGCACGGCCTGGCCACGGTCTTCGTCGTCGCCCCGAGCAGCCGCGACGAGCGGCTCGCGAAGATCACGGCGGCCGGCTCCGGCTTCGTCTACGCCGCCTCGCTCATGGGCGTGACCGGCACCCGCGAGTCCGTCGGCCGCGAGGCCCAGGACCTGGTGCGCCGCACCCGCGCGGTGACCGGACTGCCGGTCTGCGTGGGCCTCGGCGTCTCCGACGCGACGCAGGCGGCCGAGGTCGCCGGCTTCGCCGACGGCGTCATCGTCGGCTCCGCCTTCGTCAAGCGGCTGCTGGACGCGGACGACCTGGAGTCCGGCCTGGCCGCCGTGCGCGCCCTCGCGGGGGACCTCGCGGCGGGCGTGCGCCGACACGGGTAACCCGTTCGAAGGAACCTGGGACCGGGGGTGCGCTGGGCCGCACCCCCGGTTCGTTGTACGGGGACGTGAGCCAGAAGAACAGCGACGGAAAGCGCACCGCCCGCGAGCGGCTGCAGGAACAGCGCCTCAAGGACGAGGCCCGGGACAGACGCAAGCGGACCCTGATCGCGGGTGCGGTGGTGCTCGGGGTGCTGGGCGCCGGCGCGGGCGTCGCGGCGGTGGTGGCGAACTCCGGGGGGAAGAAGGAGACGGCCGCCGGCCCGGCGGTGCCGCCCCAGGGCGCCCTCGGCAAGGACGGCTCGACCATCCCGGTGGGCAAGCAGGCCGCCAAGGCGACCCTCACGGTCTACGAGGACTTCCGCTGCCCGGCGTGCGCCCTGTTCGAGAACGCCTACCGCGAGACGATCCACGACCTCGAGGACGAGGGAAAGCTGCGCACCGAGTACCACATCGTCACGCTCATCGACAAGAACCTGGGCGGCAAGGGCTCCCTCACCGCGGCCAACGCGGCCGCCTGCGCGCAGGACGCGGGCAAGTTCTCCCCGTACCACGACGTGCTCTACAAGAACCAGCCGCCCGAGACGAACGACGCCTTCGCGTCCACGTCCCGCCTCTACGAACTGGCCGGCCAGGTCCCCGGGCTCAACACCCCCGGTTTCCAGAAGTGCGTGGACGACGGCATGCACGAGAGCTGGGTCCAGCAGTCCCACGAGGCGTTCCGCAAGCTCAAGCTCAAGGCCACGCCGACCGTCCTGCTCAACGGCAAGAGCATCTACGGCGACCCCGCCCATCCGCTGACCTCGGCGAAGCTGCGGGAGATGACGGTCGGGGCGGCGAAGGAGCACTGAGGTTCTCCGTCACCCCTGTTCCGCCTGTTACGCAGCTGTTGTCCCGGGCGGGTTGCCGTGTATGCCGCCCGGCAGGGTAGCGTCGGTGGTGCCATGAATCTCGCATACATCCCCAGCCCGTCGACCGGTGTCCTCCACCTGGGCCCGATCCCGCTGCGCGGCTACGCCTTCTGCATCATCATCGGCGTCTTCGTCGCCGTCTGGCTCGGCAACCGACGCTGGATCGCGCGCGGCGGCCGGGCCGGGACCGTCGCCGACATCGCCGTCTGGGCCGTGCCCTTCGGTCTGGTCGGCGGCCGGCTCTACCACGTCATCACCGACTACGAGCTGTACTTCGGCGAGGGCCGGAACTGGGTCGACTCCTTCAAGATCTGGGAGGGCGGCCTCGGCATCTGGGGCGCGGTCGCGCTGGGCGCGGTCGGCGCGTGGATCGGCTGCCGCCGCCGGGGCATCCCGCTGCCGGCCTGGGCCGACGCGGTGGCCCCCGGCCTCGCGATCGCGCAGGCGATCGGCCGCTGGGGCAACTGGTTCAACCAGGAGCTCTACGGCAAGCGGACGGACGTGCCCTGGGCGCTGAAGATCGACGCGGATCCCGCGATCGGGCGGGTGGCGGGCACGTACCACCCGACGTTCCTGTACGAGTCGCTGTGGTGCCTGGGCGTCGCGGCCCTGGTGATCTGGGCGGACCGCCGGTTCAAGCTGGGGCACGGCCGGGCGTTCGCGCTGTACGTGGCGGCGTACACGGTGGGGCGTTTCTGGACGGAGTACCTGCGGGTGGACGAGGCGCATCATGTGCTGGGTCTGCGGTTGAACGGGTGGACGTCGATTCTGGTGTTCCTGGCGGCGGCGGCGTACATCGTGGTGTCCGCGCGCCGGGTCCCTGGGCGGGAGGCCGTGGTGGAGCCGGGGGCTTCCGAGGACGCTGCCGTCGGGGACGGCGCGTCCTCCGGTGGCGCGTCCTCCGGCGGCGGGGGCGGGACGCCGGAGGGGCCGTCCGGGAAGGCGGAGCCGAAGCCGGCCAAGTAGCCGGGGGATTTTGCCCCGGCCCCGCCCTTTCACCGTTTCCTCCGGGGCAAGCCCCGGACCCGCAACGCGGCTTCGCCACGGTGGGCGGGGGCTGCGCCCCCTGCGCCCCTGCCCGGGGCTCTGCCCCTGGACCCCGCAACCGCGCTCCGCGCGGTTGTCCTCAAGCGCCGGACGGGCTGGACTGGCGTGCCCGCGCCTGAAATCCAGCCCTGGCGCGCACCATCAGCCCGTCCGGCGCTTGAGGACAGCGCCCGCAGGGCGCTGGTGGAGCCCGCGTCGGCGGGCCCGGCGGGGGCCAGGGGGCGCAGCCCCCGGTGGGGTGCGGGGGCGGAGCCCCGCCCTACCCGCGCGGCGCGCGGGACCCGCGCGCCTTCGCGCGCAAGCGGGGTTCCGGAGGGGCGGAGCCCCTGCGGAAACGGGTTAGGGCGGGGCTGGGGCGAACCCCCAGGTCAGCGGGGTAAGTTCGGCCTTCCTTGCTAGCGGATCACCGCGATCGTGCGTACCTTCGAACCCATCGGCGCCCCCGCGCCGAACTCGCCCGAAGGAGCACGCACACACCATGGCTGTCCTCGACAACGTCGCGGCCACACACAGCGCCCACCGCGACAACCACACGCACCGCGACGTCAACGGCGGCTGGCTCCGCCCCGCCGTCTTCGGGGCGATGGACGGCCTGGTCTCCAACCTCGCCCTTCTCACCGGTGTCGCCGGCGGCGACGTGTCCTCCCGGACCATGGTGATCACCGGCCTCGCCGGCCTCGCGGCGGGCGCGTTCTCGATGGCCGTCGGCGAGTACACCTCCGTCGCCTCGCAGCGCGAACTCGTCCTCGCCGAGCTGGACGTGGAGCGCCGCGAGCTGCGCAGGCACCCCGTGGACGAGCAGGAGGAGCTGGCCGAGCTCTACGTCTCCCGCGGCGTGGAGCCCGCCCTCGCGCGGGAGGTCGCCCGGCAGCTGTCCCGCGACCCGGAGCAGGCGCTGGAGATCCACGCCCGCGAGGAGCTGGGCATAGACCCGTCCGACCTGCCGTCGCCGATGACCGCCGCCCTCGCCTCGTTCGGTTCCTTCGCGCTGGGCGCCCTGCTGCCCGTGCTGCCCTTCCTGCTGGGGGGCTCCACGCTCTGGCCGGCCGTGCTGCTGGCCCTGCTCGGGCTCTTCGCCTGCGGAGCCGTCGTGGCCCGGGTGACGGCCCGGTCGTGGTGGTTCAGCGGGCTGCGCCAGCTGCTGCTCGGCGGGGCCGCCGCCGGAGTCACCTACCTGTTGGGTCTTGCCTTCGGCACCGCTGTCGGGTGATGCTTTTGCGGGGCACCGCATAACGTGCAGGTTTCGGCCCTGTTTCAACCCTCCGCCGACAGGGCACACCTAACCAAACCCGCGGGCAGTGCCGCCCGCGCAGCCTGTTCGGCAGGGTGAATCCACCCGGGATATCCCAGAGCGTCCCAGATAGTGGGATGAGGCTTCCGCATCGTGGGAGTCGGTGTGTAACCTGCACGAAATTTCGCGGAGGGCCAGCGTCGTCCCTCGGTACATGCACGGCATGAAGCCAAAACGACGACGGGAGCGCCGATGCGTTCTGCATCCCACCCCGCCCAGCAGGGTATGTACGACCCTCGCCACGAACACGACGCCTGCGGCGTCGGCTTCGTCGCGACCCTCACCGGCGAGGCGAGCCACGCCCTGGTGGACCGGGCGCTCACCGTCCTGCGCAACCTGGAGCACCGCGGCGCGACCGGCTCCGAGCCCGACTCGGGGGACGGCGCCGGCATCCTCGTCCAGATCCCGGACGCGTTCCTGCGCGAGGTCGTGGACTTCGAGCTGCCGGAGCAGGGCGCGTACGCGGTCGGCATCGCCTTCCTCCCGGCGGCTGCGGATGTCTCGGTCATCGAGACGATCGCCGCCGAGGAAGGGCTCACCGTCCTCGGCTGGCGCACCGTCCCCGTCGCCCCCGAGCTGCTGGGCAGCTCCGCGCGGGCCACGATGCCGGAGTTCCGGCAGTTGTTCGTGGCCGACGGGGAGAACACCGGGATCGCGCTCGACCGCAAGGCGTTCGTGCTGCGCAAGCGCGCCGAGCGCGAGGCCGGCGTCTACTTCCCGTCGCTCTCCGCCCGCACCGTCGTCTACAAGGGCATGCTGACCACCGGCCAGTTGGAGCCCTTCTTCCCGGACCTCTCCGACCGCCGCTTCGCCACGGCCATCGCCCTGGTCCACTCCCGCTTCTCCACCAACACCTTCCCGAGCTGGCCGCTCGCCCACCCGTACCGCTTCGTGGCGCACAACGGCGAGATCAACACCGTGGGCGGCAACCGCAACTGGATGCGGGCGCGGGAGTCGCAGCTCGCGAGCGGGCTGTTCGGCGACGCGCCGCTGGAGCGGACCTTCCCGGTCTGTACGCCCGACGCGTCCGACTCCGCCTCCTTCGACGAGGTGCTGGAGCTGCTGCACCTGGGCGGGCGTTCGCTGCCGCACAGCGTGCTGATGATGATCCCCGAGGCCTGGGAGAACCACGCCTCCATGGACCCGGCCCGGCGCGCCTTCTACCAGTACCACTCCACGCTGATGGAGCCCTGGGACGGCCCGGCCTGTGTCACCTTCACCGACGGCACCCTCGTCGGCGCCGTTCTCGACCGCAACGGCCTGCGTCCCGGCCGGTACTGGGTGACCGACGACGGACTGGTCGTCCTCTCCTCCGAGGTCGGCGTCCTCGACATCGACCCGGCGAAGGTCGTCCGCAAGGGCCGCCTCCAGCCGGGGAAGATGTTCCTGGTCGACACCGCCGGGCACCGCATCATCGAGGACGACGAGGTCAAGGCGTCCCTCGCCGCCGAACAGCCCTACCGGGAGTGGCTGGAGGCCGGCCTCATCGACCTGGAGGACCTGCCCGAGCGCGAGCACATCGTGCACACCCACGCCTCGGTCACCCGTCGCCAGCAGACCTTCGGCTACACCGAGGAGGAGCTGCGCGTCGTCCTCGCGCCGATGGCCAAGTCCGGTGCGGAGCCGATCGGTTCGATGGGCACGGACTCGCCCATCGCCGCGCTCTCCGAGCGGCCCCGGCTGCTCTTCGACTACTTCACCCAGCTCTTCGCGCAGGTCACCAACCCGCCGCTGGACGCCATCCGGGAGGAGCTGGTCACCTCCCTGGTCTCCTCGCTCGGCCCGCAGGGCAATCTGCTGGAGCCGACGGCGGCCTCCTGCCGCAGCGTCACCCTGCCGTTCCCCGTCATCGACAACGACGAGCTGGCCAAGCTCATCCACATCAACGCCGACGGCGACCTGCCCGGCCTCAAGGCCGTCACGCTCTCCGGCCTCTACCGGGTCTCCGGCGGCGGCGCCGCGCTGGCCGCCCGGCTGGACGCGATGTGCGCCGAGGCCGACGCGGCCATCGCCGACGGCGCCCGGCTGATCGTCCTCTCCGACCGGCACTCCGACGCCGAACACGCCCCGGTCCCCTCGCTGTTGCTCACCTCGGCGATCCACCACCACCTCATCCGCACCAAGCAGCGCACCCGGGTGGGCCTGCTGGTCGAGGCCGGCGACGTCCGCGAGGTGCACCACGTCGCGCTGCTCATCGGCTACGGCGCCGCGGCCGTCAACCCGTACCTGGCGATGGAGTCCGTCGAGGACCTCGTCCGCGCCGGGACGTTCCTGCCGGACACCGAGCCCGAGCAGGCGATCCGCAACCTCATCAAGGCGCTCGGCAAGGGCGTGCTCAAGGTGATGTCCAAGATGGGCATCTCCACCGTCGCCTCCTACCGCGGCGCCCAGGTCTTCGAGGCCGTCGGCCTCGACGCCTCCTTCGTGGACACCTACTTCCACGGCACCACCACCAAGATCGGCGGCATCGGCCTGGAGGTCGTCGCGCGGGAGGTCGCCGCCCGGCACGCCAAGGCGTACCCGGCCACCGGCATCCCCGCCACCCACCGCAGGCTGGAGATAGGCGGCGAGTACCAGTGGCGCCGGGAGGGCGAGCCGCACCTGTTCGACCCCGAGACCGTCTTCCGGCTCCAGCACGCCACGCGCGAGCGGCGCTACGACATCTTCCAGCAGTACACCCAGCGCGTGAACGAGCAGTCCGAGCGGCTGATGACGCTGCGCGGTCTGTTCACGTTCGACAGCGACCGCGAGCCCGTCCCGCTGGACGAGGTCGAGCCCGTCGCCGAGATCGTCAAGCGGTTCTCCACCGGCGCCATGTCGTACGGCTCCATCTCCCGGGAGGCCCACGAGACGCTCGCCATCGCCATGAACCGGCTGGGCGGCAAGTCCAACACCGGTGAGGGCGGCGAGGACCCGGAGCGGCTGTACGACCCGGCGCGCCGCTCCGGCATCAAGCAGGTGGCGTCCGGACGCTTCGGCGTCACCAGCGAGTACCTGGTCAACGCCGACGACATCCAGATCAAGATGGCCCAGGGCGCCAAGCCCGGCGAGGGCGGCCAGCTGCCCGGCCACAAGGTCTACCCGTGGGTAGCGAAGACGCGGCACTCGACGCCCGGTGTGGGGCTCATCTCCCCGCCGCCGCACCACGACATCTACTCCATCGAGGATCTGGCGCAGCTGATCCACGACTTGAAGAACGCCAATCCCGCCGCCCGCATCCATGTGAAGCTGGTGTCGGAGGTCGGCGTCGGCACGGTCGCGGCCGGGGTGTCCAAGGCGCACGCCGACGTCGTGCTGATCTCCGGACACGACGGCGGTACGGGCGCCTCGCCGTTGACGAGTCTCAAGCACGCGGGCGGCCCCTGGGAGCTGGGCCTGGCCGAGGCCCAGCAGACGCTGCTGCTCAACGGGTTGCGCGACCGCATCGTCGTCCAGGCCGACGGCCAGCTCAAGACCGGCCGGGACGTGCTGATCGCCGCCCTGCTCGGTGCCGAGGAGTTCGGCTTCGCGACCGCGCCGCTCGTCGTCTCCGGCTGCGTCATGATGCGCGTCTGCCACCTGGACACCTGCCCTGTCGGCATCGCCACCCAGAACCCCGTGCTGCGCGAGCGGTTCGCCGGCAAGGCGGAATTCGTGGTGAACTTCTTCGAGTTCATCGCCCAGGAGGTCCGTGAGCTGCTGGCCGAGCTGGGCTTCCGCACCCTCCAGGAGGCCGTCGGCCGCGCCGAACTCCTGGACGTCGAGCGGGCCGTGGGCCACTGGAAGGCCCAGGGCCTGGACCTGGCACCGCTGTTCCACGTGCCGGACCTGCCCGCCGGCGCCGTCCGCCACCAGGCCGTCGCCCAGGACCACGGCCTGGCCAAGGCGCTCGACAACCAGCTGATCAAGCTGGCCGCCGACGCGCTCGACACGGTCGGCGCCGAGGAGCCCCACCCCGTCCGCGCCCAGGTGCCGATCCGCAACGTCAACCGGACCGTCGGCACCATGCTCGGCCACGAGGTCACCCGGAAGTTCGGCGGCGCCGGACTCCCGGACGACACGGTCGACATCACCTTCACCGGGTCCGCGGGCCAGTCCTTCGGCGCCTTCCTGCCCCGCGGCGTCACCCTGCGCCTGGAGGGCGACGCCAACGACTACGTCGGCAAGGGCCTGTCCGGCGGCCGGATCGTCGTCCGCCCCGACCGGGCCGCCGACCACCTCGCCGAGTACTCCACCATCGCCGGCAACACGCTGGCGTACGGAGCCACCGGCGGCGAGATGTTCCTGCGTGGCAGCGTCGGGGAGCGGTTCTGCGTCCGCAACTCCGGGGCCACCGTCGTCTGCGAGGGCGCCGGCGACCACGGCTGCGAGTACATGACCGGCGGCCGCGCCGTCGTCCTCGGCCCGACCGGGCGCAACTTCGCGGCCGGCATGTCCGGCGGCGTCGCGTACGCCCTCGACCTGGACCCGCGGAACGTCAACCGGGAACTGGGCCGGTGCCGTCGAGCCGTTGGACGAGGCCGACCGGCGGTGGCTGCACGGCGTGGTGCGCCGCCACCACGAGGAGACCGCCTCCACCGTCGCCGCGGCCCTCCTCGCGGACTGGGACGCGGCCGCGGACCGCTTCCGCAAGGTCCTCCCGACCACGTACAAGGCAGTGCTCGCCGCCAAGGACGCCGCCGAGCGAGCCGGTCTCTCCGAGACCGAGACCCACGAGAAGATGATGGAGGCGGCGACCCATGGCTGACCCGAAGGGCTTCCTGACCACCGACCGCGAGGTCGCCCGCTCCCGCCCGGTCGCCGAGCGCGTCCGCGACTGGAACGAGGTGGCCGTCCCCGGCGCCCTGCTGCCCATCATCAGCAAGCAGGCCGGACGCTGCATGGACTGCGGCATCCCCTTCTGCCACAACGGCTGTCCGCTGGGGAACCTCATCCCCGAGTGGAACGACTACGCGTACCGGGAGGACTGGCGGGCGGCGAGCGAGCGGCTGCACGCGACCAACAACTTCCCCGAGTTCACCGGGCGGCTGTGCCCCGCCCCGTGCGAGTCGGCGTGCGTGCTGGGCATCAACCAGCAGCCCGTCACCATCAAGAACGTCGAGGTCACCATCGTCGACAAGGCGTGGGCGACCGGCGACGTCACCCCGCAGCCGCCCGAGCGGCTCTCCGGCCGGACCGTCGCCGTCATCGGCTCCGGCCCGGCCGGCCTCGCCGCCGCCCAGCAGCTGACCCGGGCCGGTCACACCGTCGCGGTGTACGAGCGGGCCGACCGCATCGGCGGCCTGCTGCGGTACGGCATCCCCGAGTTCAAGATGGAGAAGCGGCACATCAACCGGCGCATCGAGCAGATGCGGGCGGAGGGCACCAAGTTCCGCACCGAGGTGGAGATCGGCCGCGACATCGACGCGGCGAAGCTGCGCGGGCGGTACGACGCGGTGGTCATCGCGGCGGGCGCCACGACGTCCCGCGATCTGCCCGTCCCCGGGCGGGAGTTGAAGGGCGTCCACTTCGCCATGGAGTATCTGCCCGTCGCCAACAAGGTGCAGGAGGGCGACTACGTCGCGCCCACCATCACCGCCGAGGGCAAGCACGTCGTCGTCATCGGCGGCGGCGACACCGGCGCCGACTGCGTCGGCACGGCGCACCGGCAGGGCGCCCTGTCCGTCACCCAGCTGGAGATCATGCCCCGGCCCGGCGAGGAACGCCCCGCGGGCCAGCCCTGGCCGACCTTCCCCCTCCTCTACAAGGTCACCTCCGCCCACGAGGAGGGCGGCGAGCGCGTCTACTCCGTCTCCACGACCCGCTTCGAGGGCGACGAGGACGGCAACGTGCAGTGGCTGCACCTGGTCGAGGTGGAGTTCACCGGCGGCAAGCTCGAACAGAAGCCGGGCACGGAGCGGCGCATCCCCGCCCAACTGGTCACCCTGGCCATGGGCTTCACGGGCACGGACCGGGCGAACGGCCTCGTCGAGCAGCTCGGCCTGGAGCTGGACGCGCGCGGCAACGTCGCACGCGACGCGGACTTCGCGACCAACGTCCCGGGCGTCTTCGTCGCGGGCGACGCGGGCCGCGGCCAGTCGCTCATCGTCTGGGCCATCGCCGAGGGCCGTTCGGCGGCCCGCGCCGTGGACCGCCACCTGACCGGCGCGAGCACCCTGCCCGCACCGATCCGGCCGACGGACCGGGCGCTGGCGGTGTGATCACGCCAGGTTCGCCGCACCGTACAACTCCGTCACGGGTCCGGTCGTCCCACCGCATGTACCTGTAAGTGCCTTGCGGGAGGAACGACATGCGACGGTTGACGACGACGGCGGCGGCGCTGCTCATGCTGACGGGCGCGGGGACGGCCACGGCGGTGGCCGCCCCGGCCCCGGCTGCGGCCGAGGCCTGCGCCTCGGGCTGGGGCAGCACCACCAAGTCGGCGCAGGGAGCGGAGCACAAGCCGCTCGAGGACATCCGGACCGGCGCGCACGAGTGCTACGACCGCGTGGTGTTCGACCTGGGCGGCACGCCGGGCCGGCTCGGCTACCACGTCGGTTATGTGGACACGTTCCACCAGGACGCCTCCGGCGACGAGATACCGGTGACCGGCGGCGCGATCCTCCAGATCTACGTCTCGGCCCCGAGCTACGACCCGTCGACGGGCCGCGCGACGTACGCCGGGAAGGCGGGCAAGCCGCTCCCCGGCGTGGACATCACCGGCTACCGGACCTTCAGGGACACCAAGTTCGGCGCCAGCTTCGAGGGGCAGACCCAGGTGGCCGTCGGCGTCCGCGCCAAACTGCCGTTCCGGGTGCAGCACTCGGGCGACAAGCTGATCGTGGACGTGGCGCACACCTGGTGACCTGCGGGCCGCGTGGCCCCCCGGGGAGAGGGGGACACGCGGCCCTGCCCTTGGCGGCTGGAACCAGGGCGATTACCGGTTGGCCGGGGTCACTTGTTCACCAGGGTGTTGCCGTGCGACAGGTTGCCGATGCCGACCACCGAGATCGCGTTGCCGCCGACGTTCGGGGAGACGCGGGGTGCGACCTGCACGACGTTCCCGGCCACCACGCCCGGGGAGTTGGCGGCGGCGCCATGGGCCTGGCTGGCGTCGGCGGCGGTCGCTCCGGCGCCGAGGGCGGCGGCGGCCATCACGGTCAGGGTGGCGGCGTTGCGCATGCTGCTCATAGCTCTCTCCAGGGGTTGGGGGGAGCCAGTGCAAAAGCTCTGGCAAGAAGGAGTCTTGCGTACGAAAAACCGCTGACGTGACGTATGGCGGTATGTTCATCCTCTCCCGCGATCATGGGTCCGGCGTTGACCCCTTGCGAGGTCTGTGCGTCAACGGCCCTGAAGGGAGGGTGAGTTGCGGCGCAAACCTCGGGCGTCCACCCAGGGGGTGTGGAGCAGGGGCGCGCGGGATCGCGTCCCGCGCCGGGGCGCTCCCACGTTCAGGTGGCGTTCCGTGGCCCGATCGTCATATCGATGCCGTCCCGCCCTATCCAGGAGGCATGGACGAACCCCGTGCCCCGCAGGGCCAAAGCCCCTTCTCCCGCAGGCAGTTCGCGACAGCCGCCACAGGCGTGGCCGCGACGGCCGCCGTCCTCGGCCCGGCGGGGGCGGCCCCGGCGGGGGCGGCCCCGACGGCCGCCCTGCCCGCGGCGCCGGCCGCGAAGCCGAAGTCCACCGCCGACTGGGACACCTGCCTGGAGGTCGCCCGCGCGCTGCTCGTCGTGGACGACGACGACCAGCCCCTGGTTCCCGCCTACCGGAAGATCCTCGACGACGGCCTGCCGCGCACCGGTTCCGGGAGCGGCAGAAAGATCCTGGTGATCGGCGCCGGGCCGGCCGGGCTCGTCGCCGCCTGGCTCCTCAAGCGCGCCGGGCACCGCGTCACGCTGCTGGAGGCCAACGGCAACCGCGTCGGCGGCCGCATCAAGACCTTCCGGACCGGCGGGCACGAGCGGGCGGCGCAGCCATTCGCCGACGCCCGGCAGTACGCGGAGGCCGGCGCCATGCGGATCCCCGGCAGCCACCCGCTGGTGATGGGCCTCATCGACCGACTCGGCATCGAGAAGCGCCCCTTCCACCTGGTGGACATCGACGGGCAGGGCAAGCCCGTCAACCACGCCTGGCTCTACGTCAACGGCATCCGGGTGCGCCGCTCCGAGTACGCCAAGTCCCCGCGGAAGGTCAACCGTTCGTTCGGCGTGCCCGACCGGTACCTGGACGTGCCGTCGTCGACGATCCTGCGCGACGCCCTGGACCCGGTGCGCAACGAGTTCAGCACGGCCGGGAAGGACGGCAAGCGGGTCGACAAGCCGATGCCCGAACGGGTACGGGGCTGGGCCCGGGTGATCCAGAAGTACGGCGACTGGTCGATGTACCGCTTCCTGACCGAGGAGGCCGGCTTCGACGAGCGGACGATCGACCTCGTCGGGACGCTGGAGAACCTCACCTCCCGGCTGCCGCTGTCCTTCGTCCACAGCTTCATCAGCCAGTCGCTGATCAGCCCCGACACGGCCTTCTGGGAGCTCGTCGGCGGCACGGCGACCCTCCCGGACGCGCTGCTGAAGAAGGTCGAGGACACCCTGCGCCTCGACCGCCGGGTGACGCGCATCGAGTACTGGCACCCCGACCGGCGCGGCGACACCGAGCACGTCCGCAAGGACGGGCCGCACGTCTGGGTCGACACCGTCTCCGAGGGGCGCGGCGGGAAGGTGGTCCGCGAGCAGTTCACCGCCGACCTCGCCGTCGTCACCGTGCCTTTCTCCGGGCTGCGGCAGGTGCAGGTCAGCCCGCTGATGTCGTACGGCAAGCGGCGGGCGGTCACCGAGCTGCACTACGACAGCGCGACCAAGGTGCTCCTCGAATTCAGCCGCCGCTGGTGGGAGTGGGACGAAGGGGAGTGGAACCGGGCGCTCGACGAGATCCGCCCCGGCCTGTACGAGCAGTACCGCAAGGGCAAGGCGCCGGACGACGGCAGCCTCCTCGGCGCCCATCCCTCCGCCCCGCGCGATCGCATCACCCCCGCCCAACGCGCCCACTACGCGGCCAACCGCTGGGCCGGGCGCGACACGCCGGAGGCGGCCCGGATCGTCGGCGGCGGCTCCGTCTCCGACAACTCCAACCGCTTCATGATCAACCCCTCGCACCCCGTGCCCGGCAGCAAGGGCGGCGTCGTCCTCGCCTCCTACAGCTGGGCCGACGACGCGTCGCGCTGGGACTCGCACGAGGACGACGCGCGGTATCCGTACGCGCTGCGCGGACTCCAACAGGTGTACGGGCAGCGGGTGGAGGTCTTCTACACGGGCGCGGGGCGCACCCAGAGCTGGCTGCGGGACCCGTACGCGTACGGCGAGGCGTCGGTGCTGCTGCCCGGCCAGCACACGGAACTGCTCCCGTCGATCCGGACGGGGGAGGGGCCGTTGCGGTTCGCGGGCGACCACACGTCGGTGAAGCCGTCGTGGATCGAGGGGGCGGTGGAGTCGGGGGTGCGGGCGGCGCTGGAGGTGCATCTGGGCTGAGGAGCCGGGCCCCTGGGACCGTGCTCCGTGTGGTTGCCCACTGCGCCGGACGGGCTGAAGCGCCCCTCCGGCGCACTGCCGTCAGGCAGCGGCGAGCAGGGGAGGGCTCAACTCGTCGTTGGTGAGGGCCAGCTGCAGATCCTCTGCCGTTGCGTCCGGGCCGAGTTCCGAGGTCAGGGCCAGGCGCAGGTCCGCCGCTGTCGCGTCCGGGGCCGAGGCCGAGTTCTGAAAGCGGCTGTACGCCCTCCACCTCATGCGCCGCGAAAGGGATCAGGTGGAGCTCGTGACTCTCTCCCCGAAAGGCGAGGACGCCCCACGTCTCGTCCCGGGCGATCCGGGAGGCGATGACGCCGAGGCGGTCGGAGGGTGCGGAACAGATCGCCGTGAGCCGCTGCTGGTCCGCCCTCGGAAACGCGGAAATCGTCTCCAGTACCCCGGGTGCGGAGAGAGCGCCCTCCAGCAACCTGGCCACCGCGTCCCGCTCCGGAGAGTGGTCGTCGTCGTGGACGGCCGGCACGGCGTGCACGATCGGCAGACCGTCGCTCAGGGCCTGTTGCCAGCGGGGCAGCATGAAATCGATGTGGAGGGCGTCCTCACGGGTCGCGCCCGGACCGCCGACCCTTTCCCCCGATGGCCGCCAGCCAGTCATTGACCTCGGCCCAGCGCCAGATGAGAGAACGTCCCGCGACACCTTCGGGATCGGGGAACTCCGGGGCGTCGCCCCGCCGTTCGCCGTTCACCCATTGGCTGATGTTCTGCCGGTGCGGCCGACCCGCTCGGCGATTTCCGACACGCCGACCAGGTCCGGGTCCAGCCTCAGCAGGCGCAGTCGCGGCAGCTCCTTGTGCAGCCGCACGACCAGACGGTGTACCGCGTCAACCGCACTGTCTCCGGTTTCTGCCACATCCAGGATGTGCCTGCCCCGATGGCGGGCGAGCAGCCCGTCGAATTCATCGAACACAATGCCGACCGCCACGTCGTCGTCCATGTCGATGCCGTCCACGACGAAGACGAACTCGTATTCCATCGAGACCCCAACCCCCCTGGTTGTGTGCCGTAAACCTCCAGTACGCGGGATATGTGAACCCTTGAGCAGCATACCCGCGTGTTGTCAAACGACAACACCGCCTCCCGAGATGCGGCGCGGGTCGTCCTCGGGGAGTGGGCACCACGCCGCGCGCCGCTCGATCCGGCGCGCCGCTTGATGGGGGTCCCTGGGGGTGCCGGGGACGGAGATGGAGGTGCATCCCCCGTCGCAGGGGCAGTACAGCCTTCCCCAGTGCCCCTCCTTGCGCAGGACCCATCCCTTGTCGACGAGCTGCTTGAGGGCCTGGCGGACCTCCTTGTGCTGATGATCCGCCGGTGACACCTCGCGCCCGACCATCCGTCAACTCCTCAACGAAAGCCACCCCACCAATGGTTGGCTGTCAACAAGCGGCGAACGGCAGCCTACCCCTGGGCGGTATGACGATCGACAGAATCGCGTATTCGGGCCGCTGTTGAGGCAAGGGTGCGGTCAAGTACTGAATGAATGCCCGCGGTTGACGTCCGGCATCCTCACCCGGATGCCTGGGCCGAGCGCACCGAAACCTCGCTGAAGACCACGCTCGCGTCCTCCGTGTACATCCCCCACGCTCCCCTGCTCGTAGGGCCGTTCCTGGTCCTGGTAGGCGACCAGGCCGCGGCCGTCGACGCTGACCTCCATCCGCGCGCCGCGCTGGGCGATGCGGACGGCGGAGGTGCGGCCGACGGGGAAGGAACCCGGGCCGGTGGCCAGGAAGCGCTGGCCGCCGGGGTAGGCGGGGTCCCGCTTGCCCAGTTCCCAGCCGTTCGGCTTGAGGGTGAGGTAGTAGAAGTGCTCCGGGTCGGCGTAGGCCCAGAGGAGCCAGGGCACTTCCCAGGGATTCGGCGTGGGGGTGCGGAGCTGGGAGACGGTGCGCATGCGGGCCGCGTAGTCCACGTTCGCGTAGGCCGCGGTGGAGACCACCAGCGCGGCGTGGGTCTCCTCGGGGCGGGGGGCCGGCGCGGGGGAGAGGGTCAGGCCGTCGTCGTGGCCGGTGACCTCGCCGTGGCCGTCGAAGACCGTGCGCCACGGGCCGTGGACCGAACCCTCGGCCCACGGCCCCGCCGGCGCGTTCTCCTCGCTCCACAGCACGTAGGCCCCGAACCCGAGGCCGATGAGGGCGGCGACGGCGAGGAGAAGCCGTTGGACTCTCGTCATGCGGTCGAGTATGACCCCGGGCCCTCGGGGAGGCGGGCCTCCACCGGCCCGGTATCCGCGTCCGCGCCGAAGTCCTCCGCGAGCTGGGCGATGATGCGTTCGGTGGCACGGCCGTCACCGAACGGGTTTCCGGCCGAGGCCATGCGGTCGTACTCCGCCCGGTCGTCGAGGAGGCGCTCCACCGCCGCCAGGATGACGTCGGGCACGGTGCCCACCAGCCGCGCGGCGCCCGCCTCCACCGCCTCGGGCCGCTCGGTGGTGGTCCGCAGGACCAGGGCCGGTTTGCCGAGGCTCGGGGCCTCCTCCTGGACGCCGCCGGAGTCGGTGAGCACCACGTCGCAGGCGGCGAGGGTGGCCGAGAAGTCGAGGTAGCCGAGGGGCTCGACGACGCGGACGCGCGGATGGCCGGTCAGCTCGGGCAGCAGCGCGTCGCGCACCGCCGGGCTCTTGTGCAGGGGCAGCAGGATCTCCACGTCGCCCCGGTCGGCCAGCCGGCGCACGGCCCCGGGCCCATGCCGCGCATGGTGTCGCCCTGGTTCTCCCGGCGGTGCAGGGTCAGCAGCACGCGCCGCAGGCCGGAGGTGGTGAAGTGGCTGCGCCCGGTGCCCCCGTCCAGGACCCACAGCAGGTTGTCGATGACGGTGTTGCCGGTGGTGAAGACCTCGGAGGCGGGCACGCCCTCGGCCACCAGGTGCGCGGCCCGCCCGCGGCGTCGGGGCGAAGTGCCAGCGCGCCACCCGGCCGATGAGCCGCCGGTTGAGCTCCTCGGGGAACGGGTTGTCCAGGACGCCGGTGCGCAGCCCCGCCTCGACGTGGGCGACGGGGACGTGCTCGTAGAAGGCGGCCAGGGCGCCGGTCAGCGCGGTGGTGGTGTCCCCCTGGACGATCACGAGGTCGGGGCGCTGCGCGCGGATGATCTCGCCGAGTCCGTCGACGAGGCGGGCGGTGAGGGTGGACAGCTCCTGGCGCTCGCGCATGACGTCGAGTTCGGTGCGCTCGCGCACCTGGAGCAGGTCCAGCATCTGGTGCAGCATCTCGCGGTGCTGGCCGGTGGTGACGACGATCGGCTCGAAGAGCTCGGACGCGGCCATGGCGCGGGCCACGGGGGCGAGTTTGATCGCCTCGGGCCGGGTGCCGAGGACGAGCATGGCGCGCACGGGGGCGTCGATCAGGTTCGGGGACATGGTTCTCCCTCGGAAGTCGCTGGGTGCTTGCGGAATGCCTCGGGTGCCTCAGGTGCGCGCGGTCTTCAGCCAGGTCTGCTTGCCGGTCAGCATCCGCCACAGGCCCCACCATCCGGCGGCGAACCAGATGTAGCCGTAGAGGACGAAGACGTGCGACAGCAGGACCGCGCGGGCCAGTCCGAGGCCCTGTTCGCGCCGGGAGTAGACCCAGCCGTAGACGTAGGCGGCGGTGAAGGACAGGACGTACGGGCCGATCAGCCACATCGGGGAGACCAGGGAACGGCCCGCCTCGAAGGAGCCGACGACCGTGCCGCCGACCGCGACCAGGAAGGACAGCGGCAGCAGGGAGGTGAGCAGGATGAGCACCGGGCTGGAGAGGTGGTAGAGCAGGTCCAGCGCGGGCCGGGTGGGGACCTCGCGGACGATCAGCGGGACGAGCCCCGCCGACTGGAGGTGGCCCTGGAACCAGCGCGAGCGCTGGCGCACCAGCCGCCGCACGTCGAGCACGGCCTGCTGCGAGACGGCGGCCGAGGTGCAGTGCTGGTTGGTCCAGCCGCGGGCGATGAGGCGGACGCCGAGGTCGAGGTCCTCGGTCAGGGAGTCGCTCCAGGGGCCGGAGCCGTCCGGGGCCATCAGGGTGTCGAGCGCGGCCAGCCGCATGAACTGGCCGTTGCCGCCCATCCCGACGCTGCCGATGGTGCGGCGGGCGCTCTGGAAGATGTCGCCGTAGATGACGAACTCCATGTCCTGGAGCCGGGCGAGCAGTCCCTGGTTGCGGTTGTACATCCGCACCCCGATCTGGGTGCCGCCGGTGCGCGGGTTGTCGAAGTACGGGTCGACCGCCTGGACGCAGTGCGGGTCGAGCCGTCCGTCGGCGTCCACGACGCAGACGATGACGTCGCGCGGGTCGCGCCCGGCGAGCAGGCCGGACGAACGCAGGTGCTGGATACCGGCGTTGAGGGCGGCGCCCTTGCCCTTGCGGGCGTTCGGCAGATGTCGCCGCAGGAGGCGGACCTTGCCGGGCTCCGCGCGGCGGGCGGTCTCCGCGATCTCGGCGGTGCGGTCCTCGGAGGCGT
Source organism: Streptomyces thioluteus (assembly GCF_039535865.1). Taxonomy (NCBI): domain Bacteria; kingdom Bacillati; phylum Actinomycetota; class Actinomycetes; order Kitasatosporales; family Streptomycetaceae; genus Streptomyces; species Streptomyces thioluteus. The sequence continues at coordinate 15,937 of NZ_BAAAXZ010000063.1, read as the reverse complement.
CGTCGATGACCAGCGCCAGGGTGTTGCGGGCGGGCAGGGCCGTGATGCGGGCCAGGCTCTCGGCGAGCACCTTCTCCTCGTTGAGGCAGGCGAGGAGGAAGACGTAGAAGCGCTGGTCCCGGGGGGCCTCTGGCCCTGCGGAAGCCGCGCCGGGAGATGAGGAACAGGGTGGTGTTGTAGCAGCCGGCCATCACGATGATGGCGATGCTGGACCAGATCAGGAGTTCGCCGTTCATGGGGATGCCGGTCATGAACGGCCGCCGGAGTTCCGTATCCGGAACCAGAATTTGAGCGATATCAGCGCCGCGGCCACCGCGCAGTAGAGCAGGAATCCGGCGCCGGCCGCTTCCTGGAGACCCTCCGCGAAAGGAAGTCCGGGAGCGACTTCCGGGGCGGCCGTCAGCCCGGCAAGAGGCACGACGGCGCCCAGAGCGGGTTTTCCGTACATGGGTTCCCCCCCCCATTTTTCGCCTCCTTCGAGGCATGCGCTGGGAACGTACCAGACCGGTCGGTCCGTTCAGTCGTACATCGGGGAAAAAGTTGAATCGGACTTGTAAAATCTAGTGACCCATGGGTAGTTGTGCCTGGTCGTCGCGGGTTTGTTGCGCATGAGGTCTGTGGTCCGCACCAATTCGGGCTCGAATGCGCGCTCGGAATGCGCGCCAGGAATGCGCCGGGCGGCTTCCCGGAATGTATTGACAGCGATCGTCCACCCCACCAGAATCAGCCAACTGTCGGCCCGTGTGCGGGCATCGTCACACGGGCATCGTCCCGGCGCCTTCCGGGGGGGAAGTCGGAAAGGCCAAGAGGCGGCCGCGTATCTCGCGGGGGCCTCGCATGGACATCGGGCGGAGCCCGCGTGGACATCACGCGGGCATCACGTGGATCACACAGGGGGGAAACGCATATGCCTGCGCGTCATTCCGGACGGAGACGAGGGATTTCCCGGATCTCGGTCGCGCTTTCGATAGTCGCCGCCCTGCTGGGCGGTTTCGCACTTTCCCAGGAGGGCGCCGGCGCGGCCGGGGCCCCGGGGGACAAGGGTCGCGTGTCCCACGCCCTCTCCGGCGCCGGACCCGCGGCTCTCTCCGGCGTCGGCACCAAGGACCTCAAGGCCTGGGAGTCCGCCCGGCTGGCCAACGACACGCTCCGCCGGGAGCACAAGCTCGTCGTCAAGCGTGCGACGCCGCGGGCCGGCGCCGTGGCGAAACCGGCGGTCGCGCCGCCGGGCACCGGGAGCGTCGTGCCCGCGGTCGCCCGGCCGCAGGCGGCCGCGGCCTCCTCCACCGCGCTCGTCCTCTACGACACCACCGGCCCGTACGGGTACCTCGGCGAGCTCTACGCGATGGCCGTCGCCAACCTCGCCGGGCACTTCGGGACCGTGACCGCCAAGCCCGTCTCGTCGTACACCGCCGGGATGGTCAACCAGTACACGTCGACGGTCTACATCGGCTCGACCTACTACGGCGGAAGCGTCCCGGACGCCGTGCCCGCGGCGTTCTACCAGGACGCGCTGGCCGCCACCCGTCCGGTCACCTGGATCGGGGACAACATCTGGGGCATGGCCGGCGCGGTCGGCGTGGACGTCTTCAAGCAGCACTACGGCTGGGACCCGACCAACTCCTACTTCGCGCCGGGCGGTTCGGTCGGCAACATCACCCAGGTCTCGTACAAGGGCCAGCAGCTGACCCGCAAGATCCCCGCCGGGTTCGACGGCGGCGTGCTGCACCCGGCGCTGGCGAGCGGCCCCGGCTATCCGCAGGTGACCCAGCTCGCCCAGGCCACGGACGCCAACTCCGGTGCCACCAGCCCCTGGGCGATCCGCTCGGGCAACCTCACCTACGTCGGTGAGATCCCCTTCACCTACGTCTCCGAGGCCGACCGCGTGATCGTCTTCGAGGACCTGCTCTTCGACGGGCTCGCGCCGGGCACCGCCGAGCGGCACCGGGCGTTCGTACGGCTGGAGGACATCAGCCCCAAGTCCAGCCCCGAACGACCTGCGGGCGGCCGCGGACTACCTCTACGGGCAGAAGATCCCGTACGGCATCAACGTCATCCCCGTCTACACGGACCCCAAGGGCACCTACAACAACGGGGTTCCGGAGACCGTCACGCTCGCCCAGGCGCCCCAGGTCGTCTCCGCCCTGAAGTACATGCTGGCGCACGGCGCGGTGCTGATGGACCACGGCTACACGCACCAGTACAGCAACGTGAACAACCCGTACTCCGGGGTCACCGGCGACGACTTCGAGTTCTTCCGGGCGCATGTGGACGCCACGGACAACGTCGTCTACGACGGGCCGCCCGCCGAGGACTCGACCGTCTGGGCGCAGTCGCGCGTCACCTCCGCGCTCGCCGGCTTCACCGCCGCCGGGCTGCCGAAGCCGGCGTTGTGGACGACACCGCACTACGCGGCCTCGGCCACCGACTACCGTGTCCTCGGACAGAATTTCTCCGCCCGGCTGGAGCGATCCTTGTACTTCGCAGGCACGCTGAGCGGCGCCCCCGCGGACGCCGGCCGCTACATCGGCCAGTTCTTCCCGTACGCGGTCAAGGACGTCTACGGGACCACGGTGCTGCCGGAGGACCTCGGCAACTACGAGCCGGAGCCCTACAACAACCACCCGGCCCGGCTCCCGGCCGATCTGGTCGCCTCCGCCAAGGCCAACCTGGCCGTCCGTGACGGGGTGGCCAGCTTCTTCTACCACCCGTACTACGGCACGGCGCCGCTCCAGCAGACCGTGGACGGCATCCGCGCCCTCGGGTACACGTTCGTCGCACCGGCGGACCTGAACCAGTGAGCGCGAAGAAGGGGGCGGCCGTCGTCGGGTTCGTGGCCGCGGCCGCCCTCTTCCTCGCGGGGTGCTCCGGCACGGACCCCTCGGAGCCCCGGGAGTCCCCCGGGGGGCACCGCGAGCCGCGGTCCGGGCAAGCGGCCCACCGAGCGGAAGGAGGCCCCGCTGAAGGGCATCACGCTTCCCTCCTGGAACAAGGACGACTACGACAGCCCCGAGGCCGGAACGTATCTGCGGCAGATCGCCGCCACCGGGGCCCGCTGGGTGACCTTCACCCCCACCTGGTACCAGGACGGCGTCACCGACGCGGAGTTCCGCCCCACGGACGAGACCGCGAGCGACGAGAGCCTGCGGCACATCGTCCGGCTCGCCCACGGCGCCGGGCTCAAGACCATGATCAAGCCGCATGTCGACCTGGTGAAGGGCGGCGACCGGGCCGGGATCCGGCCCGCCGACGCCGACGCCTGGTTCGCGGTCTACCGGCGCTTCATCACGCACTACGCGGAGCTCGCCGACGAGACCGGGACGGAGCAGCTCGCGGTCGGCACGGAGCTGGCGGGGACGTCCGGCGACGGGGAGCGCTGGAAGGGGGTCGTCTCCGCCGTCCGGGCGCGCTACAAAGGGCCGTTGACGTACGCCGCCAACTACGACGAGTACCGCGGCGTCGCCTTCTGGCAGGAGCTCGACCTCGTCGGGATCGACGCCTACTGGCCGCTCGGCGAGCGGCCCACGGCGGACGCGGCGGCGCTGCGGGCGGCGTGGCAGCCGGTGGCGGAGGAACTGGGCGCGTTCTCCGCGCGGTTGCACCGCCGGATCCTCTTCACCGAGGCGGGCTACGTCAGCCAGCGCGGCACGACGACGGCCCCGTACTCCTGGACGGTCAGCCGGACGAACGGCGACGCGGAACAGGCCGCGGGCTACGAGGCGTTGCTCGCCGCGTTCGAGGGCAAGGCGTGGTGGGCGGGTGTGTGCTGGTGGATGTGGGACGACTGGCCGGGGGCGGGGGAGACGCCGCGGAAGCTGGCGTACACGCCTCATGGGAAGCCGGCGGAGGGGGTGTTGAGGCGGTGGTGGGGCGCGGGCCGCTGAGGCGGGCGGTGGGGGTTTTGCCCCGGTCCCTCCCCCAGAGAGGGCACCCCCATTTCACCGTTTCTTCCGGGGAGACCCCGGACCCCATTCGCCCTTCGGGCGAAGTCCTCAAGCGCCGGACGGGCTGAATTTCAGCCCGTCCGGCGCTTGAGGACGAACGCGGCGCAGCCGCGTTGCCCCGCGCGGAGCGCGGCGAGAAACGGTGAAAGGGCGGGCCAGGGGCAAAACCCCCTACGTGTCGCACTCCGCGACACCCCCGCACACCCCGCACCGGACCCGCACCCGCCCCCCGCACCCCACCCGCAGCCACTGCCAGCACGTGGGACAGGGGAACCGGACCCGCAACGGACCGCCCTCGAAGGCGTATTCGTCCGGCACGGACGACACCCCGGCCCGCCGGTCCCGCACATACCGGTGCCGCCCCGTCCACCCCGCCCCCCACCAGCGGCGCCCGCCGGACGTCCCGCCGCGCCCGCTCCGCCCCCGAGACGTACGCGTCGTACGCCCGCGGGCTGGTGAACCACGGCGCGGGATCCTCCCCGAACACCCGCGCCCGCAGGGCCAGGACGTAGCCGAACTCCTCCGGCGTGAGGTAGCCGAGCTTCTGCGTGGTGAGCGCGTCCTCCCGGTACGCGTCGAGGAGCAGCCACCCCGCCCCCAGGTACGCGGCCACCGTGTCGGTGAGGATCTCGTTGTCGCGGGTGCCGGTGAAGCCGAGCCCGAGCCGGTGCAGGAAGACATGGGTGACCTCGTGGGCGAGGGCCGCCCCGATGTCCCGGCGGTGGCTCTTGAAGCGCGCGTTGAGCTCGACGAAGTACTCGGGCCCGGCGGCGAGTTCGACGCTGCCCGCGTGCCGCATCTCGTGGAAGCCGACGATCATCCGCGCGTCCGGCAGCCGCAGGTGCCGCACGATCGCCCCGGCGACGCGCTGGACGCCGAGGTAGGGGTCCTCGTCGTCGGAGAAGGCGACGTCCGCCGGGGGGACGCTCAGGACGAAGTCGCGCACGCCGTCGGCGGAGAGGCGCCGGTACAGCGCGGTGACCGCGGAGCGCACCGTCGCCAGGTGCGGGAATCCGTGCTGGACCTCGACGCCCGTGCCCACCGGCCACCACCGCCCCGTTCCAGAGCCCGCCCTCTCCACTCTACGGGCCCTCCACGGGCCCGGAGCTCCCGACCGAACGGTCCGTACACACTGGCCGGAACCGTCCTTGTCGCGGGAACCGTGCGCTCCGATACTCGCACCGCGCCCACCCGGGCCCTTGCGTGACGCACGCATCGGCGACCGTCGTGTGTCTTGTCATGGACCTGGCAAAAGCGCGCAACCTCCCACGAAAGGACGTCCCTTGCGCACCCACACCACGGCATTGAAGAGAGGCCTCGCGGCCGGCGCGGCGGCGCTCGCCGCCTTCAGCCTCCAGCCCGGCGACGCCCAGGCCGCCCCGGCGAAAGAACCCGGCCCCTTCGTGGTCGGCGGAGTCCGCGCCCAGCAGGGCGAGTTCCCCTGGATGGTCCGGCTCTCCATGGGCTGCGGCGGAGCCCTCTACACCCGGCAGATCGTCCTCACCGCCGCGCACTGCGTGAACGGCAGCGGCGCCAACACCTCGATCACCGCCACCACGGGCGTCGTCGACCTCAACTCCTCCCAGGCGGTCAAGGTCAACTCCACCCGCGTCCTCCAGGCCCCCGGCTACAACGGCTCCGGCAAGGACTGGGCGTTGATCAAGCTCGCCAAGCCCGTGGACCAGCCCACGCTCACCATCGCCGGCACCACCGACTACAACTCCGGCACCTTCACCGTGGCCGGCTGGGGCGCCGACAAGGAGGGCGGGGCACAGCAGCGCTACCTCCTCAAGGCCGACGTGCCCTACGTGGACGACGCCACCTGCAACTCGGCGTACGGCGGCGGCACCATACCCGCCGAGGAGATATGCGCCGGCAAACTCGACACCGGCGGGGTGGACACCTGCCAGGGCGACTCCGGCGGGCCGATGTTCCGCAAGGACGACGCCGGCGCCTGGATCCAGGTGGGCATCGTCAGCTGGGGCACGGGCTGCGCCCGGCCCGGCTACCCCGGCGTCTACACCAAGGTGAGCACCTTCGCGAAGGACATCGCGGCGGGCGCCGCGAGCCTGGGCGGCTGACCACCGCCGGCCGTCCGGCGATCACGCTCGGCCGATGACGCTCGGCCGATCACGCTCGACCCCCGGCGGGCTTCCGGCAGCCCCGCCGGGTGGCGGCCCGTCCGCGCGACCGCGGTAGGACGCGGACGGGCCGCCGTCATCCTTTCGGCGGAGAGGACAATGGTCGGACAGTCGAGGTGTGCGCGGCGGGAAGACCCGTAACGTGATGGACGTGGCCGCGGCGGCCCCGACGGCGAGGACGTCCGGAAGCCGTGGGCGCAGGAACAGCAGCATCGCGCCGCACCACCGGACGACCGACAGAAAGGCACCCGACGTGCCCGCCAGGACCCGCACCGCCGCCCTCACCCTCCTCGCCGCCGCGGGCGCGGTGCTCGTGCCGGTGACCGGCGCCTTCGCCGCCGAGGGCGGGCACCGGGACCACCCCGGCGGCCACCGGCCCGCCGTCCGCCACGAGCGCGTCCACGAGGCGCCCGTCGCGCCCGTCGCACCCGTCCACCGCCCCGCCGTGCGGCAGCGTCCCCAGGACCACCCGGCCGGTGCCACGGCGCAGGACCGTCCCGCCAAGTCCGTCCGGCAGCAGCCAGCCGTCACCCACGGGGAGCACCGCGGCGGCGTGTCGCGGCCGGCCGCGCCGGCGCGGTCCGCGAAGCATCCCGTCAAGCAGTCGGCGAAGCAGCCGGTCAAGCACCGCGAGGCGGCGAGCAACCCCGTACGGCGCATGGTCCAGGCCGGGCAGACGGTCAAGGGCCACCACGACGTGGGCCGGCCGCTCGTCGCGGGCGGCGCCGCCCTGCTGGCCGTCGGCGGCGGGGCGTACGGCCTACGGCTCCTCGGGCGGCGCCGCGCCGCCGGACGGGCGGACGGCTAGCCTCCCCGCCCCCGCCTGCTGTTGCGGCACCCGGACACCCCCGGTGACATGGAGACGCCCGAACACGCCCGCACACCCGCCGTCCCGACCGGACGCACCGGCCACCCCGCGGAGGCGACGACATGGCGATCACCGTGGTCATCGCGGACGACCAGGAGATGGTCCGCACCGGCTTCCGGATGATCCTGGAGAGCCAGCCCGACATCGACGTCGTCGCGGACGTCGTGGACGGCGAGGCCGCCCTGGCCGCCGTCGAGGAGCACCGGCCCGACGTCCTGCTCCTGGACATCCGCATGCCCAAGCTCGACGGCCTGGAGGTCACCCGCCGGCTGTCCGCCCTCACCGCCGCCGAGCCGGAGCGCGGCGGCCGCCCCCGGATCGTCATCGTCACCACCTTCGACCTCGACGAGTACGTCCACTCGGCACTGCGCAACGGCGCCTCCGGGTTCCTCCTGAAGGACGCCAGCCCCGCCATGCTCGTCGAGGCCGTGCACGCCGCCGCCGTCGGCGACTCCCTGATCTCGCCCGCCATCACCGTCCGGCTGCTGCGCGACCTGGCCCCGGCCGGCGGCGGAGCGCCCCCCGCCGTCAAGTCCCCCTCGGAACCGCTCACCGAGCGCGAGGCGGACGTCGTGCGCTGTCTGGCGCGCGGCGCCACCAACGCCGAGATCGCCGCCGAACTGTTCGTCTCCCTGTCCACGGTCAAGACCCACCTGGCCAACGTGCAGGTGAAGCTCGACGCCCGCAATCGCGTCGAGATCGCCGCCTGGGCCTGGGAGAGCGGGCTGGCCACGGGCGGTTCGTGAACGACGGACGGCGGTTCGTGAGCGACGGACGGGGCTTCGTGAACGGCGGACGGGGGTTCGCGGGCAGACACGCCGGGTGGAGCATCCGGCACCCGCGCCGCGCCGTCGCCGCCAAGGCCGCGTTCGCGGTCGCCCTGCTCGCGCTGGTCGGCTTCGAGGGGCTGGCGCTGGCCCGGCAGCCCAGCACGCCGCACGCCATCGTGCTCGCCTCGGGCGTGGCGGTCTGCCTGTGCGCCGTGCCCTACGCCTGGATCCCGTTGGAGGTGCGGGCGGGTATCGCCGTGGCCGTCTCCGGGACCACCTCCGCCGTCCTCATGGCCGGGCGGCACCCCGGCCTCGTCTGGGGCATGGGGGAGGACGTCGCGCTGCTCGTCCTGCTGACCGCCGTCGTCCAGCGCTCCACCCCGCGCATCGCCGCCGTTCTCGGTCCGGCGCTCGCCCTGGCGGCCGTCGCCGCGCCGATGCGCGACCTCAAACCCGGCCGGTTCACCGCCGTGTTCGCCGTGCTGACCGTCGTTGTGGGCACCTACTCGCTGCTGCTGCGCGGGCAGTCGGCGCAGCGCGTGCGGGACCTGGCCGCGGTCCGCACCGCCGAGCGCCTCGAACTCGCCCGCGAACTGCACGACCTCGTCGCCCACCACATCACCGGCATCGCCGTGCAGGCCCAGGCCGCGCGCTTCACCTCGCTGGAGGGCGAGGCGGCGGGGCGGGCGTTCGAACGCATCGAGGGCTCGGCGGGGGAGGCGCTCGGCGCCATGCGCCGGCTGGTCGGCGTGCTGCGCGAGGGTGCCGAGCCCGAGACGGAACCGGTCGCGGGCCTGCCCGAGGTCCGCGCCCTCGCCGAGGACTTCGCCCGCACCGGCCCGCCCGTCGCCCTCTACATCGAGCAGGGCATGGAGACCTGGCTGCCCGGCGACGTCGCCGCCGCCGTCCACCGCGTCGTCCGCGAGGCCCTGACGAACATCCGCAAGCACGCCGCGGACGCGACCGCCGTGCGCATCGGCGTCCGCGGTGTCCCCGAGGGCGTCGAACTGCGCATCGCCGACGACGGCCGCCGCCCCGCCGCCCTCACGGACCAGGCCCGGGGCGGCGGCTTCGGCCTGGTCGGCCTCGCGGAACGCGCCAAGGCCATGGGCGGCCGGCTGCGCGCGGGTCCGGCGCCGGAAGGAGGGTGGCTGGTGACGGCGGTCTTCCCGGTGGACCGGTCGTCCTAGTCCCGAACTTCGCGGGTCGTTGATTCGTATGGTGTGACCGGTCCGGGAGTGTCCCGGGCCGGTTGTATCGCGTTGGTCCGGATGTGTCGATGACTTCCCGGTCCCCGCGGCCACGGTCTCAGCGTCAGCGCCTTGAAGTTGTGGTGACGTCCGTGGTGGAAAAGCGTCTGGGCGCTCTGCCTGTCGCTGCCGAGTTTCTGCGCCGGCTGGATGTCGCCGGGGTCGTCGATGAGGTGTGTCCAGGCGGTGCGAGCGCACATCTGACGCACGGGCAGGTCATCGAGGCGCTGGTGGCCAACCGGCTGACCTCGCCCGCACCACTGGTGCGGGTCGGGGACTGGGCCCGCACCTGGGCGGTGGAGGAAGTCTTCGGCATCACGCCGGACCTCCTCAACGACGACCGCCTGGCCCGCGCGCTGGACGCGATCGCTCCGAAGCTGGAGGTCATCGCGGGCACGGTCGGGGCTCGGGCGATCACCGAGTTCGGGATCGACGTCTCGCGGCTGCACTGGGACATGACCAGCATGTCCGTCCACGGCGCCTTCCCTGCCGAGGACCAGGACGAGCGGTACCCGCTCATCGCCTGCAACGGGCATCCCAAGGACCGGCGCCTGGATTTGAAACAGGTCCAGGCCGGGCTCGCTGTGTCCGCCGACGGCGGTATCCCCGTCCACTCCCGGGTCTTCGACGGCGCCGCGGCCGAGGTCAGCCAGGTCGTCGGAGCGATGAAGGACCTGCGGGCGATGGCCGGCACCAACACCTTTCTGATGGTCGCCGACTCCAAGCTGGTGTCCTACCCCAACATCACCGCCCTGCTTCAGGCCGGGGTGGAGTTCATCGCGCCCGTCCCGGCCGCGCAGATCAAGGACGAGGTCTACGCGGCCCTGGACCCTGAGCGGGCCGAGCCCGTCGACTGGGTGCCCGGGCGGGACGAGAGGAAACCCGAGGCGGAACGGGAGACCTACCGGGTCCTGGAGGACACCCACACGCTGACCGGCCGCCGCAAGAGCGACCCGGCGCTCACGGTGCGCCGGATCCTGGTCCATTCCACCGCGGTTGCGGCCGGCCAGCGGGCGGCCCGGGCCAAACGACTGGCCAAGGCCGCCGAAGACCTCGACAAGCTCACCGCCGCAGCGGGCGGACGGCACTACAAGACCCGGGAGAAGATCGTCGCCCGGATCGGTGTCGTCACGGCCAAACGCCGCGTCACCTCCTGCCTGCGCTGGCAGATCACCGAGGACGAGCACGGCACCCCCGGTCTTGCCTGGCACTTCGACCAGGACGTGCTGGAGGCCGAGGCAGCCGTCGACGGCTGGTACGCGCTCATCACCAGCGTCCCGACCGAGAAGGCCGGCCCGGCCCGGGTACTGATCCATTACAAGGGCCAGGGCGCAGTCGAACGGCGTTACCACGACTTCAAGGGCCCCCTCGCGGTCGCACCGGTCTTCGTGCAGCACAACCGGCGCGTCGCCGCGCTGATCCAGGTGATCTGCCTGGCCCTGCTGGTCTTCTGCCTGATCGAGCGACAGGTCAGACGCGCTCTGGGCCCCGACGAGACCATGGCCGGCCTCTACCCGGACAACCGCCGCGTCCGCCCCACCGGCCGGATGATCCTCTACCACCTCGGCGAACTCACCCTGCGGATCGGCAACGTCACCGACCCGCCAACCGTCCAGATCAACCGCGGCGTCCAACTCCACCTCCTCGACCTACTCGACACCGACATCGCACAAACCCGCTGGCCACAGACCTAAATCAGCGACCCGCGAAGTACGGGCCTAGTGGACCGGTCCTAGGTGACGGCCTCCCGCGGTGCCGCGGCCCCCCTGGCGGCCATACGCAGGGTGACGACGGACAGGACGGCGAAGACGGTCATGCAGGCGAACATCGGGACGGCCGTGTCCTCGCCGCCCAGGCCGACGAGGGGGGCGGCCACCGCGCTCAGGACGCTCTGCAGGGTGCCGAGGACCGCGGACCCGGTCCCGGCGGCCCCCGGGACGCGGCCCAGGGCGAGCGGGGTGGCGTTGATGCTCGCCATGCAGATGCCGGTGAAGGCCACGTAGAGCAGGCCCAGGGCGAGAGGGAGACTCAGGACGTCCGCCGCGGCCGCCGCGCACAGGGCCGCGGAGGCGACCACCATGACGATCACGCCGGTGCGCAGCAGCGCCTCGGGACGGAAGCGGCCGACGAGCTTGGTGGTCGCCGTGCTGGCCAGGGTGAGGACGATGCCGGCCGAGGCGAAGACCGCGGACGTCTGCCCCAGGTTCAGGCCCAGGATGTTCTGGAAGAGGAACGAGGCTCCGCCGAGGTAGCAGAAGAGCACCGCGAGGGAGAGGGCGAAGGTGAGGGTGTAGCCGAGGTACGGCCGGTCGCCCAGGACCTCGCGGACCGCCGCCGCAGTGGCCTTCGCCCCGCCCTTGTGGCGTTTCTCGGCGGGCAGGCTCTCCGGGACGGCGAACACGGCGCCCAGCAGGGCGAGCAGGGACGCACCGGCGAGCACCCAGAAGACCCCGGGCCAGCCGCCGGCGCTCCCGACCACGGCGCCGCCCGCGACGGGGGCGATCACCGGCGCGATGCTCATCAGGGTCATCAGGACGCCGAACATCCGGGCCGCGGCCTCGCCCTCCGCGACGTCGGAGATGACGGCCCGCCCGATCACCATCCCGGCCGCGCCGCTGAAGCCCTGCGCGAACCGGAGCACGACCAGCCAGCCGAGCGAGGGCGCCAGGGCGCACAGGGCGGTGGCCGCCACGCAGGCCACCCCGCCGGCCAGCAGCGGGATCCGGCGGCCGAACCGGTCGGACAGCGGGCCCAGCACCAGCTGCCCGAGGCCCATGCCCACCAGGAACGCCGTCAGCGTGAGCTGCACGCCGGAGGCGTCCGTGTGCAGGTCGGCCGTCATCCGGGGGAAGGCGGGCAGATACATGTCCGTCGCCAGGGGCGGGACGAACGCGAGCAGCACCAGGGCGGCTGTCAGCACGCGGGGGACGCGCATGGGGATAACTCCCGGGGTCGGAAAGGGTGATGACGCGGCGCGCGCGGTACGGCGGGCGAGGCCTTGCCGTGCCATACGGAAACGCCATACGGAACTGCTGTGCGGAATCCCGTGTTCCGCGCGGCCGGGAGACGACCGTACGAGAATTGCGCACACCGGCGCAGCGGGCGCCAGACCGAATTCCACCCGTCATCAGCCCTAGGGCGGAACGGGGAGAGTTCCCTCGGGCGAAAGGACCGGAGTAGGCCTTTGGGAGGGGTTCCTGCCGGGGGCGGGAGAAATTCTCTATCGCGGCATGGAATTTATCAATTCAACGTTTCGGTGGGCGAATTCGAGGCGGCCGGGGCGGTGCGGCGGCGGCCCTGCCCCGCAGCCCCCTCGGCGGGAGGTGAAGGCCGCGGTGAGCGGGTGCGGGTGCGGCCCGGGGCGGGGGAGGTGCGGGTGGAACGTGGAGACCCTGGGGAGAAGCCCTGCCGTTTGGTTCCGTTCGGACGGCTTCACGTCGCATGATCTCGGGAACAACCCTCCCACGGGGTTCCGTCCCGTCGGTCACCGTCATCGGCCGGTGACCAGCGGGACGCGGACCCGGGGACGCTCCTCACCGGACGTCCCCGTCCAGTCGCGCCAATGGCTCGCCCGCCCGCTCCAACTCCAGCACCATCAGCTCGTTCCGCCCCTCGCGCAGCACCGGCCCGGGTACGTACAGCGTGTCCTGCGGTCCGGCCGACCAGTATCGCCCGAGACAGAAACCGTTGACCCAGGCGAACCCCCTTTCCCAGCCCGGCAGTTCAAGCGCCGCGTCACCCGGCTCCGGCGCGGGGAAGGAGCCGCGGTACAGCCCCGGACCGTCCCCGGCGGGGGCCCGCCAGGGGACCGCCGCCGACGCGCCCGCTCCCTCCAGCGCCGACAGTCGCAGCCCGCGCGCCCGGACCCCGTGCACATACGCGCCGCCGTGCGTGAGCCCGCCCGTGAGCCCCTTCGTCTCGCCCAGCCGCGGACCGTAGTTGACCCGGCCCAGCGACTCCACCCACAGCTCCACTTCCCCCGGGCCCGCCACCTCGCCGACGAGCCCCTCCTCGGTGTCCACCACGGCCGCGCGCACGCCGTCCACGTACACCACCGCCCGGTCGCGCAGCCCCCGCACCCGCAGCGGGCGCGGCCCGCGCGGACCCGGCAGGGCGAAGCGGTAGCGGACCACGCCCCGGTCCACCCCCAACTCCTCGAACGAGGGCGGCACCGGCCCCTCCGCCTCCGCCCCGCCCAGCGCGTCCATCACCTCGCCCAGCGGCGCCCACCGGTCGAGACGCACCCGCGCCGGGGCACCCAGGGCCGGGGGAGCGGGCGGCACCGGGGGCAGCGGACCGGCCGCGTACCCGGCCAGCACGGCGCGGAAGGCGTGGAACTTGGCCGTGGGCCGGCCGTACTCGTCGACGGGCGCGTCGTAGTCGTACGACGTCACCGTCGGCCGGAGCGCCCCCGAGTGCTCCGCCCCGGCGCGGTTGGCGCCCGACCAGCCGCCGAAGCTCGTCCCGCCGTGCGCCATGTAGACGTTCACCGAGGCCCCGCACTCCAGGACCTCGCGCAGCACCCCCGCCGCCTCGCCGGCGTCCCGCGCCGCCGACTCGCCGCCCCAGTGCGAGAACCAGCCGCACCACAGCTCCATGCACATCAGCGGCCCGCGGGGCCGGTGGCGGCGCAGCGCGGCGAACGCCCCGCGCGCGTCCGAGCCGAAGTTCACCGTCGCGACCGCCCCCCGGGACCGTCCCGCCGGCCAGCATGTGATCCTCCGGCCCGTCGGACGTTTTTCACCTCCGTCTGGATAGCGGGACCAGTCACCACCCGTTTGCATAGAGGATTGCACAAGGTCACCCCGACGCGCTAGCAGGTAAATGTGGGGGGCCAGCGGACTTGCACCAGATGCCGCAGATTGGTCGCCGGTCACTGAGCCGTACGAGTCCGTACTCGTTCTCCACCTGGGACTCCAGCAACACCGGTCCGCGCCAACTTTCCTCGGCACTTCCCGGCCCCGACCCGACCTCTCATTCCCGACCCAGCTCCCAGAACCAGACCGTTCCTCCCGTCCAGGCAGTATACTCCGCGGTCAGCGGGTGCTGCACTGAAGCACGGCGGTCCCAGACCGGGCCTCAGTCCGATTGCGGCAAGCCCCCCGTTCCTCTGCTTAGAGCACTCGAGGCGGTTGATGTACGTGCTCTTGCCGGGGAGCCGCACGATTACGAGGCGTAGCAGCCCCACCCAATGCTACGCGAGGACCAAGTAATATCGCTCTACTGTGGCCGTGCGTCCAGGAACCGCCCCACGCTCTCCAGACACTCCGCGGTACCGCGGCCACTCAGGTGCCGCCTCTGTTTGGCAGGTTTCGCGTTCGCCCGACACATACTGCTCACGCAGTTGATTGACCCATCGCGCTGACTAAAAGCCATGCCGCAGGAGTTGGGACGGTGCGCCACAGAGAGCCCCTCGGTGACAAGCACGCCGAAGTAGTCAGAGGCGCGCCCTGATACATCAGCCGCAACCGGGCATGCCCGTCGATCCGGAACACCGGATCAGTCGTCGGAGCGGTGAACTGCGGCAACGGACACCACACCACGCCCTCCACCGGCACCAGCAACCAGCGCGTCACATGCCTAGCGGACATCGTGTCGCCCATGACGGGGCCGCCGCCAGTCAACAACCAGAGTGGCCTGTGAAGCCCAGGGCCCCACGATCCAGGGCTCTCGAAGATCTTCGGGAAGAACAGTCCGCTTGAACCGCAGAGATTGCTCGGACAGAGATAAAAATTTGGGAGGGTTAGTGGCTTGAAACCATGAACGACAGCACGCAACCCGATCCCGAGGCGCTCGCCGAGCTCGTCCCCGTCTGGGCGGCGACAGCATCGACAACATCGACGCCGATGCCGTGATCCACAATGGCTCGCCGAAACGCTTCAATTGCATCCCTATCAGGTCGTTACCACGCTTAGCTCAAGGGGCCGCGCACAAGATGTCCTAGCCCGCGACGACGTCCCCGGCAGCGAGGTCGCCGTCCATCGCGCGGCTGCGGGACCGTGGCGGATAACCGATAGCTCGACCCCACGTTCGCACATGGGAGAAAGTTCCTGAAACTTCATCATCAGCCGGTGTGATCCGCCACCTAATCCCCACGAGACGACGCCCCGTGCGTAGGGAATTGCTCCCCCTGACCCCGCCTTTCACGCCGTTTCCGGCAGTGGCTGCGCCCTCGCCCATTCCCACCGCGGTGCGCGTGGGAGTCCTCGCCGGGCCGCTGCTCATAACAACGCGTCGGCGGGCGGGTCTCCGCCCCTGCGGCTCCCACCGGTGGCTATCTGCTTCCCCTGGACCAGAGAGCGCCCTGGCGGGACGGACATCGCCCAGCTTGCTGAATCAGCCGTCCGGCGCTCGAGTGACAAATGCTGCGCAGAGCCAGCTTGGCACTCCCGCGCGAGCGCGGGGGCAAAGGTAGTGGATATGCTATGAAACTGTTGGTAAACTGGCCGGGGCGGGGGCAAAACCATCCTTTGCCATACCGCCGCCGCAGCAACAAAGAACAGTTGTCGGGTCATGCGATTCACTCCATCCCGTCCTCAGAATCACATATATATTCCGAATCTCCGGCGCCATACCTGCCCATCCTCGCACGTCCAGGACCGCTCAACACCTTGTCATACTTCGTCCTAGTACCTCGACTATTTACCTGCGGGCGAGTAACACTATTCCTGCTCAATCACCTTAACTAGTCATTCCCGCTCAACCGCCCAGCCGGCCGTCACACCCTTTCGCCGAGATCCTGCCCCACGAGGACCCTGCTGATTAGCGACCCTTGGTCCGACTCGGAGGACACTGAAATCGCGGCCTGCTCGACGTCCCCAACCGCTCTACGCCAACCTTCTCGCCCCCTCGGGCCTGTCTCACACGCTGTCGCTTCAGACCACGGTGATCTTGTTTCGTCGTGAAAAAAAAATCTGACATTTCCTACTTAACATCCTGCATCCTGTCTATTGCATGGCGACCG
>NZ_BAAAXZ010000062.1:0-52289 GCF_039535865.1 Streptomyces thioluteus | reverse complement strand
CGTGCCCATATGCACGAGGGCAGGGCCGTCCGGCTCGCGGCGGCCCGGCGCGTGCAGCGCCGCGCCGAGCGGGCCTCGCTGCGCGCCCGACGGGCATTGGCCATGGCCGTGATGCAGCACTAGGCCATTCCGCCGAACGCGACTTGGTGAACCGGGGGGCCGGTCCGAAAGGACCGGCCCCCCGGTGCGTTCGGGTGCGTTGAACCCTCACGAACCGTTCACGGGGATATCGTCTGGGAGTGGACCAGAAGACGCCTGATTCAGCGCAGTTGGACCCTGAGGCCACCGGCACCACCCTCACGTGTGCCCGTTGCGGAACCACCGCCGACGGCTTCCCGCCGACCTGGACCTGCTCCGTGGAGAACGGCGGCCGCCCACTACTTCTGCGACGACTGCTCCCGCGCCAACCTCAGAGCGATCGAGGGCCGACTCGACTCCGCCTGGTGGTGAGGGAACGGGCCCGCGCCTCCGGCGGACCCGCCCGCCCGCTCAGGCGGGAGTCCCCTGACCGCAGTCCTCCACCGGGCCGGCGTCCGCGAAGCCCGGGACCCACGCCTCCATCTCGTCGCGCAGCCGCACCGTCGCGCCCAGCTGACAGAGCACCCCTATGGTGCTCGTGGTCACCCGGTGGATGAGCAAGTACGCCGGGGGCAGGTTGAGCTGACGGGCCAGCTGGTACGCGGGAGAGCGGGGATCGGCGATCCGCGTGGCCTGGGACCGCATCCAGTCGCGGGTGAAGGTGAACTCGTCCACCTGGGCAGGCTCGATGATCGGCAGCAGATAGTCGAGCACGGGCTTCCGGGTCGAGCTCGATCTCCGGCTTGACGAACCCCTCGTCACGGAGCAGCTCGTGGACCGCCTCGGCCTCGCCGTCCAGCGTCAGCCGCAGCGCCGTCCCGATCTCGGCCGGCAGTCCCTGCGGCAGCCGGTCCACCGTGCCGAAGTCCAGGACGCCCAGGCGCCATTTCTCCCGGTGGCCCGTCGGGGTGGTCGCCGGTGACCAGACGGAAGTTGCCCGGGTGCGGGTCGGCGTGCAGCAGTCCCGTGCGGGCGGTGCCCGAGAAGAGAAAGCGGGCCAGCAACTGACCTGCCCGGTCCCGCTGCTCCTGGGTGCCGTCCGTTATCACCTCGGACAACGGCACCCCCCTCCAGCCACTCCGTCACCAGCACTTGATCGCTGTGGTGCACCACGGCCGGCACCGTGACGTCGGCGTCCCCCGCGAACTCCTCGGCGTGGGCGATCTGGGGCGCTCGCCTCCAGCCCGTAGTCCAGCTCCTCGGCCACCCGGTCCCGCAGCTCGGCGATGAGGGGCTTGAGATCCATCCCGGGGATCAGCGGTCCCAGCAGCCGGGCGAAACGGCCGAGTTGGGTGAGATCGGACAGCAGCGCATCCCCGGCCCCGGGGTACTGCACCTTGACCGCGACTTCGCGCCCGTCGTGCCAGACAGCCCGGTGCACCTGCCCGATCGACGCCGCCGCGGTCGGCTTGTCGTCGAACTCCTCGAAGAGATCCCGCCAGTCCGCCCCCAGCCGCTCCGCCAGCGCCGCGTGCACCGACTTCACCGGCATCGGGGGCGCCGCCTCCTGGAGCTTGGTGAGCGCCGCCCGGTAAGGGCCCGCGACCTGCTCCGGAAGCGCCGACTCGAAGACGGACAGGGCCTGTCCGAGCTTCATCGCACCGCCCTTGAGCTGGCCGAGCGTCGCGAACAGCTGCTCCGCCGTGCGCTGCTGCAGCTCGGCGGCGATCATCTCCGCCGGCCGGCCGCCGATCCTCTTGCCCAGCCCCAGTGCCGTGCGTCCGGCGAACCCCAACGGCAGCGCGGCCAACTTGGCGGTACGAGCGACCGCCTTGCGCGGTAGATCAGACATGCGCCCCTCCAACTAGCTGTGCAGCCACGCCGCGACGGTGGTCACCCGTGCATTCTCCCGTGCGGGTCCCCCGCGGCCCCGTCACGACCCCCCTCCGGAAGGCGCGCCGCACCGCACGGGCACCGCGGGTGCGGCTCGACGGGGCGCGAGGACCACCCCGGACCCGGCAGCGCCAGCTCCAGGCGGTGCCCCGCACCCGCCGTGGACCCACCGTCGAGGAACGCCAGCGCCCACGACACGGTCAGCCCCGCCACGACCGTGGCCAGTGCCATGTCGCATGACGGTACCCCCGCGCGCCGGCCGGACTTCCACTGGGCGAGCATCCGGGGCCACGCCGCGTCCTGTTCGGCGCGGTCCAGGTCCATGCACCCGGCGCAGGCCGACCGGCCCGGCAGGACCAGCGGGCCCACCACCCCCGTCGCCTCGGCCACCCCCGCGTACAGAAGGGGCGTCCCCGACGACCCCAACTCCCGGGCCTCCGCCGGATCCGGGGACCAGACCGCCACCCCGTCCCGCGGCGCGCACACCGTCAGGGCCAAGGGAGGCTCGGGGCGGCCGGCCCGGGACCGGGGCGCGGGCAGCGGCGCCGCCTCGCGCCACCACCCGGCGGGCCGCCGCGTCCCGCCGCTCGCCCGTCCGCCGCGCGCCCACCCCGCACGGGCCCACATCCCACGGCTCGACACAGCCGCCGTCCACCACGTCGACCCGCCCCACTCCCGAGGCCGACAGCAGCGCGGCGACGGCGGCCCCCCACCCGGCCGCCCCGCGGACCCGCACCCGCGCCTCCTGTCGCGCGGCCATCAGCCGCATCGCCGCGCCCGGTTCGGGATGCAGCACCGAGAGCGAGGCCAGATCCGGCCGCAGCCGCTCCAGGGCCGCGCCGCCGCGGCTCCGCAGGGCGGCCCCGCCCGTACCGCCGCCGCGCGCGTCGTCGAGCAGGCCCGCCCGCGTCAGGCGCTCCAGCAGCAGGTCCGCCCGGCCCTCCGGGAGGCCCAGGGCGGCGGCCTCCACCCGCAGCAGCGGCAGGCTCCGCGTGCCGTCGAGCAGGGCGAGGAGGGACGCGGTCGCGGTGTCCACGGGGCCCGACCACCGACGCGTGGGCCGCCGTCATCCCCAGCTGAACGGTGTCCCGGCTGCGCCAGGCACGCCGCAGGGCCGGCTTGACCATCGGATGCGCGCGGTCCCGTCCCGGGCCGAGGCCTCGTCCGCGGGCGCCGGGATTCCGTCCCCGGCGCAGGGGACCGGCCGCCCGCCACCGGAATCCCGTCTCCCGCCTCCGGGTTCCCGCACCCCCGCAGCGGCACGTCTTCCTCCGCCACGGCCACCGCCGCCCCGCACGCCCGTCCGCTCCCCATGGCTCCCCCTCGTCGACCCGGGACACCGCGCTGTCGCGGTGCCCTCGCCGCATCCCGGCAGGGCCCTGGCACCCCGCGGATCCGACAGGCCCAGGATGCCCGGCGGCGCCCGTCACCGCCCGGAGTTGTCCACAGGCAGGAGTGATTGTCGTACTAGTGGTGTGGTCGATGGGGATCGGCCCTCGACCGGGCGGGCGCGGGACTTCCGGCGCCGCCACCCGGTAACGTCGGGCGCGTGCCCGTCGACCCCCTGCACAGTGCCCCCAGAACAGCGCGCGGCGCCCCGAACCCGGGCGGGCCCGTCCGTCGAGGGGGCGCCGACGGAGGCCGGGACCGGCGCGGTGGAGGTCCGCAGGAGCGCGCGGCGCCGCAGGACCGTCTCCGCGTACCGCGAGGGCGACCGCACGGTCGTCCTCATCCCGGCCCGGATGTCGGACGCCGAGGAGAAGCGCTGGGTGGGCGTGATGCTCGACCGGCTCGCGGCGCAGGAGAGCAAGCGGATACTCGGGGACGCCGAGCTCGCCGAGCGGGCCGGGCGCCTCTCCGCGCAGTACCTCGACGGCCGGGCACGGCCGGCCACGGTCCGCTGGGTCACCAACCAGAACACCCGCTGGGGCTCGTGCACCCCCGCCGAGGGCAGCATCCGCCTCTCGCACCGGCTCAAGGGCATGCCCGAGTACGTCGTCGACTACGTCCTGCTGCACGAGCTGGCGCACCTGCTCGTGCCCGGACACGGCCCCGCCTTCTGGCGGCTGCTGGAGGCGTACCCCCGCACCGAGCGTGCACGGGGGTACCTCGAAGGTGTGGTCGCCGCCGGCCGGCTTCCGCACCTGCCGGCGGCCCGCAGCGAGTGACCCGGGGCGCTCGGGCCCGCGGTCACCCCAGCAGTGCGCGCACCCGGTCCACCAGGCGCACCACCGACTCGTCGGCCACCGAGGCCACCTCGTCGTAACCGAACCAGCGCAGGTCCAGCGACTCGTCGCTGATCGCCGCCTCGGAGCCGGCGGGGGCCAGCGCCGCGTACTGCACGTCCAGGTGCCAGGCGCACGGCGTGTGGTGCCGGTCCAGCCGGACGGGACCGCCCGGCAGCAGCGTCAGTCCCTCGGCGATGCCCGACTCCTCGCGTGCCTCGCGCAGGGCCGCCGCCGCCAGCGTGGCGTCCTCCGGCTCGCAGTGCCCGCCCATCTGGAGCCACATCTCCAGCTTGCGGTGGAGCGTGAGCAGTACCCGGCCGGCGGCCGGGTCCACCACCAGGGCGCTCGCGGTGACGTGGCCCTCGTGGCACGCCTTCCACATGCCGTCCGGACGGCTCCGCAGGTGGTCCAGATAGGCCAGCCGCAGGCTCTCCTGCCGATCGTCCCCGTCCGGGGCGGACCACTCCTCGAGGACCCGCTCCGCGTCGGCGTGCAGGCTCACTCGGCCCCCTCGCCGCCGGACCCGTCCTTCTTGTCGTCCTTCTTGTCGTCCTTCTTCAGGTCCGGCCCGGCAGAGCCGCCGGCCGCCTCGCCGAGCATCTTGTCCAGCTCGGAGAAGTCCAGGTGCTCGCGGTGCACAAAGCCGTCCGGGTCGTCCAGGTCGGCGGCCGTGGGCAGCATGTCCGGGTGCTCCCAGAGGGCGTCCCGGCCCTCGGCGCCGCGCGCGTCCGTCAGGGAGGCCCACAGGCGCGAGGCGTCGCGCAGCCGGCGCGGACGCAGCTCCAGGCCGATCAGCGTCGCGAAGGTCTGCTCGGCGGGGCCGCCGGTCGCCCGGCGCCGGCGCAGCGTCTCGCGCAGCGCCCCGGCGGACGGCAGGTGCGGGGCCGCCGCCGCGTGCACGACCGCGTCCACCCAGCCCTCGACCAGCGCCAGCGCGGTCTCCAGCCGGGCCAGGGCCGCCTTCTGCTCCGGCGAGTCCTCCGGCTGGAACATGCCCTGCTGGAGCGCCTCCTGCATCTGCTCGGGGTGCGTCGGGTCGAGCTGGCCGACCACGTCCTCCAGCTTGGAGGTGTCCACCTTGATGCCCCGGGCGTAGCCCTCGACGGCGCCGAACAGGTGCGAGCGCAGCCACGGCACGTGGGAGAAGAGCCGCTGGTGGGCGGCCTCGCGCAGGGCCAGGTAGAGGCGGATCTCCTCCTGCGGGACGCCCAGGCCGGAGCCGAACTCCGCGATGTTCACCGGCAGCAGCGCCGCCCTGCCCGCCGGGCCCAGCGGCAGGCCGATGTCGGTCGAGCCGACGACCTCGCCCGCCAGCACGCCCACGGCCTGGCCGATCTGGGTGCCGAACATGGCGCCGCCCATGCTGCGCATCATGCCGAGCAGCGGGCCGGCCATGGCCCGCATCTCCTCGGGCAGCACGTCGCCCATGGCCGAGCCGACGCGCTCGGCGACGGGGTCCACCAGCTCGCGCCAGACCGGCAGGGTCGCCTCGACCCACTCCGCGCGGCTCCAGGCCACGGCCGTGCCGGAGCCCGAGGGGAGCGAGGTGACGCCGTCCAGCCACAGGTCGGCCAGGCGCACGGCCTCCTGGACGGCCGCCCGCTCGCCGTCGGTGACGCTGGCGTCCTTGCTGCCGTCGGCGGTGCCCTGCGCGACCGTCTGCCGCGCGATGTCCTTGGCCATGTCCCAGTTCACCGGGCCGCCCTCGTACGAGAGCATCTGGCCGAGCTGCTGGAACGCGGCGCCCAGGTCGCCGGGGTTCATCGCGCCGCCCATGCCGGGGACGGCACCGCCGAACAGCGCGGCGAAGGGGTTGTCCCCGCCGCCGGCCCCCGGGCCGAACCCGAACGGGTTCGCCGGCCCTTGGCCACCACCCTGGTCACCGCCCTTCTTCTTGCCGTTGTCGCCGTCCTCCGGCTCCTCCGGCGGAAGACCGAATCCGAATGGGGTGTCACTCACGGGTTTCCTCGGCTCGTAGGGCCGCCGGCTCGGGCCGGCGGCGAATGCCCGACAACACCACCCAGCGTAGACACCTCCCCGGTATCGGGGCTTGGTGCTCCACCGGCTCGGGGCCTGCGGCAGGATGGACGTCACCTGGTACGTACGGGTCATGACACAGGTGATGACGCATACGTACTGAAGACAACCGCTGGAGACGCCCGGTGAGTTCCCCCGACCGAGAAGTTCGCGCAGCGCGAAACGGTTCCGCGCGAGACAGTACGAGCCTGCCCGGCCGACGGCCCGTGGTCGCCGTGACCGGCGCCGCCCGCGGCGTCGGCGCGCTGCTCACCCGGCGGCTCGCCGCGTGCGAGGAGGTCAAGCACGTCCTCGCGATCGACGAGCGGCGCGGCGACGTGAGCGAGGCGCAGTGGCACGTGCTGGACGTGCGCGACCCGGCGATCGCGGAGAAGCTGCGCGGGGCCGACGTCGTCGTCCACCTCGCGCTCGACCTCGACCTGGAGACCGACTCCGCCGCCCGCACCGCCTACAACGTGCGCGGCACCCAGACCGTGCTGACGGCCGCCGCGGCGGCCGGGGTGCACCGGGTGGTGCTGTGCACCTCGGCGATGGTCTACGGCGCGCACCCGGACAACGACGTGCCGCTGGACGAGGACGCCGAGCTGCGGGCGACCGCCGAGGCCACCGGCGTCAGCGACCTGCTGGAGATCGAGCGGCTGGCCCGCCGCGCACCCCGCGCGCACCCCGGCCTGAACGTCACGGTGCTGCGGCCGGCCGTGCTGGTCGGCGGCACGGACACCGCGCTGACCCGCTACTTCGAGTCGCCCCGCCTGCTGGTGGTCGCGGGCTCCCGGCCCGTGTGGCAGTTCTGCCACGTCGAGGACCTGGTGAGCGCGCTGGAGTTCGCGGCCCTGGAGAAGGCCGAGGGCGAGCTGGCGGTGGGCTGCGACGGCTGGCTGGAGCAGGAGGAGATCGAGGAGCTCAGCGGAATCCGCCGCATGGAGCTGCCCTCGGCGGTGGCGCTCGGCGCCGCCTCCCGGCTGCACCGCCTGGGCCTGACGCCCTCCCCGGCCGGCGACCTCGCGTACACGATGCACCCGTGGGTGGTCAGCGGACATCGGCTGCACGCCGCGGGCTGGCGGCCGCGCTGGACCAACGAGGAGGTCCTGGCGGAGCTGCTGGAGGAGGTCGCGGGGGCGGCACACGGTCGCGGGGCGCCGCCTCGGCCGCAAGGACGCGACCGCCGCGGGGGCGGCCGGGGCCACGGTGGCGCTGCTGGGCACGGCGGCGCTGGTGCGGCGGGCGCGGAAGGCGCGGCGGAGGGTGTGAGGGGTGTTGTGCCCCTGTCCCGCCCTTTCTCCCCCAGCGGGTAGCCGGGGGAGAAAGGGCGGGACAGGGGCTCCTTCCGCCCTGCGGCACCATGGACCGCATGCCCGCTTCGAACGAAGGCCCTGTGCGCCTCCTCGCCGTCCGCGACACCCCCCTCTCCCTGGACGAGGTCTTCGCCGCCGTCGGCGACCCCGCCGCCGGTGGCACCGCGCTCTTCGTCGGCACGGTGCGCGACCACGACGGGGGAGCGGACGTGACGGGACTCGGCTACTCCGCGCACCCCTCCGCCGAGGCCGAACTGCGGCGGGTCGCCGAGGCGGTGGCGGCCGACTTCCCGGTGCGGGCGCTGGCCGCCGTGCACCGGGTCGGGGATCTGGTCGTCGGCGACCTCGCCGTCGTGGTCGCGGTCTCCTGCCCGCACCGGGCGGAGGCGTTCGCGGCCTGCCGTCGGCTGATCGACGACCTCAAGCGCGAGGTGCCGATCTGGAAGCACCAGACGTTTTCGGACGGTACGGAGGAGTGGGTGGGGGTTTAGGCAGGTGGCATGCCCGGAACGGGTCGCCCCCGGTTGCGTAACCAGGTCCCTGAAGTGAGCGTTGAGACGGCAGACGATTAATGTGCTCATCGGTAAGTCGCGAGGAGTAAGGGGTCGGAGGCCGTTATGGCGGCGCTCGCTTGGTTGCTGATTCCGGTTGCCGCGGCCGTGGTCGCCGCTCTGTGGGGGAGCTGGGCGGCCCGGAACCGCAAGGCCGGCGATGTCTCGGAGCTCGCGGGGTACGAGAAGTTCCGCGAGGCCATGGAGCGCCGGGAGGTCATGGAACGGCCGGAAGCCGTGGAGCGTCCGGAAGCCGTGGAGCGCCCGGAGGTCATGGAGCGCTCGGACTCCGGGACCGGATCCGCCTGACACCGGCCGCGACCAGGCATTCCGTCCCGTACGGACCGCCCCGGGAGTGGACTGTCAGACCTGTCCCGTACTGTCGTTCCATGCCCCGCCGCACTGCGACGATGCTCGCCTCCCTGTTGATGCTGATCGCGTTTCTCTGCGCCGGCGTGCTGATCCCCGTGCCCTACTCGGAGATGTCCCCCGGCCCGACGGTGAACACCCTGGGGGACCACGGCGGAGAGCCGGTGCTCCAGATCTCGGGGCGCAAGACGTACCCGACCACCGGCCACCTCAACATGACGACGGTCCGGGTGACCGGCTCGCAGTACCGGATGAACATGGTCGAGGCGGTCTACGGCTGGCTGACCCACGACAAGCTGGTCGTCCCGCACAGCACCCTCTACCCCGACGACAAGACCCCGGACCAGCTGAACCAGGAGACGGCCGAGGAGTTCAGCCAGTCCCAGGAGAGCGCCAAGGTGGCGGCGCTCAAGCAGCTGGACATCCCGGTCGGCACCCGCGTGGTGGTCGCCTCCGTGGTCAAGGCCAGCCCGGCGGAGGGCCTGCTGCACGCCGGCGACGTGATCAAGTCCGTGGACGGCACGGAGGTCGGGCAGCCCGGTGACGTGGCCAAGCTGGTCACCAAGCACAAGCCGGGCCAGAAGGTCGCCTTCCGGGTCGTCCCGGCCAAGGAGGCGGCCGCCGCGGAGAAGGAGAAGCGGCAGCCGAAGACGGAGGAGACCGTCACCCTGGTGACGCGCGAGGCGCCCGGTGACAAGCGGGCCGTCGTGGGCATCCAGGCGGGGACGGCGCACACCTTCCCGTTCCCGATCAACATCAAGCTGGCCGACGTCGGCGGGCCGAGCGCGGGCCTGATGTTCGCCCTCGGGATAGTCGACAAGCTGACCCCGGACAACATCGCCGACGGCCGGTTCATCGCCGGCACGGGCACGATCGACGACAGCGGCAAGGTCGGCCCGATCGGCGGCATCGAGATGAAGACCGTCGGCGCCCGCAACAAGGGCGCGGAGTACTTCCTGACCCCCAAGGACAACTGTGCGGCCGCGGCCAAGGACACCCCGAAGGGGCTGACCCTCGTCAAGGTCGACACGATAGGCGACGCGCTGAAGTCCCTGGAGAAGATCAAGAAGGGGGACGCGGCCGGCCTGCCGCGGTGCACGACGGGCAAGTGACGCCCCCGCGCCCCGCGGCTCCCCCGAGCGGCCGGGGCCGGATCGGGTCCGGCCCGGCCCGGTGCGGGCCCGACCCCGTCCCGGCTCAGTCGGCGAAGGTGGCCGCGAGCGCCTCGGCCAGACCCGGCACCAGGTCGGGGCCGGTGAGCACCTCGGTCGGCGAGTCCTTCTCGCGCAGCCGGACGGCCGATTCGCGGGCCCCGTCGCGCAGCACCGCGACGGTCATCCGGACCTCCTGGCGGTCCGGGTGGCCGGCGACCCACTTGGCGAGCTGCTTCTCGTTCATCCCGTGCGGCACCGAGGCCTCGGCCGACGGCGGCAGCATCAGCCGCTCCACGGTCAGGGCGCAGCCCGTCACGGCATCCGGCCAGGCGACCGTGGCGAGGAACTTGTCGAGGGGGGCGCCGGCGGGCAGCTTGTCCTGCTCGATGGGGGTGTAGGAGGGAGCGGCGGAGCCGGGGGTCCCCTCCAGGCCGAGCTGCTTGGCGAGCGCGGGCTCCTGGGCGCGGAGCTTCGCGGTGTCGACGAGGGCGAAGAGTCGGGCCGGCTGGTCCCAGCCGAGCCCGGAGGCGTACTCGTCGATCTCGAGCACGGCGCGGGTCAGCGGGCTGGCGGCCATGGGGGGCGTGCCCGGAACGGGCTGGTCGGGGTGGCTCGGGGAGCCGGCATTGCTGGACATGCTCAATATCGTGCCCTGACCGGGGCCGAAATCGGGAACCGAGTAAAGCCTCGGTAAGTTGCCACAGTGGGTCCTACTATCGCCAGGGCCTGATCGACAGCTCCACTGACAGCGAACTTCGAGGTGCGCACCTTGGCTTTCCAGATGCCGGACCGCGGCGGAGGCCCGACAGGGCCGCGGATGAGAGTCGGACGGCCGTCCCGTCGTGTCCGGACCCTGATGACGACCCTGGGTGTGCTGGCTGCGCTGGCCATGCTCTTCGTCATGTTCGCCGGGTTCTGGACGGACTGGCTGTGGTACCGCTCCGTCCACTACTCCTCGGTCTTCACCACCACGCTCGGCACCAAGATCGGCCTGTTCGCCGTCTTCGGCGTGCTGATGGCCCTGGCGGTGGGGACCAACATCTGGCTGGCGCACCGGTTGCGTCCGCCACTGAGCGCGATGTCGGCGGAGCAGCAGTCCCTCGACCGCTACCGGATGAGCATCGCGCCGTACAAGAAGTGGGTGCTGCTGGCGGTCACCGCGCTCGTCGGCCTGGTCGCCGGCGCCTCCGCGGCGGGGCAGTGGCGCACCTGGCTCCAGTGGATCAACGGGGTCCCCTTCCACCAGAAGGACCCGCAGTTCCACAAGGACATCTCCTTCTACACCTTCGATCTCCCCTGGTACCGCTTCCTGTTGAGCTTCGGCTTCGCGGCGGCAGTGCTGTCGCTGATCGCCGCAGCCCTGGTGCACTACCTCTACGGCGGGCTCCGGCTCACCAGCCCCGGCCACCGGGCCACCGCCGCCGCCACGGGCCATCTCGCCGTGCTCCTGGGCCTGTTCGTGACGCTCAAGGCCGTCGCCTACTGGCTGGACCGGTACGGGCTGGCGGTCAAGTCGAGCGGCCTGAAGTCGACGGACGGCTGGACGGGCCTGCGGTACGTGGACGCCCACGCCTATCTGCCGGCCAAGACGATCCTGTTCATCATCGCGCTGATCTGCGCGGTGCTCTTCTTCGCGACGCTGTGGCGGCGCACCTGGCAGCTGCCGGTGATCGGCTTCGGCCTGATGGTGCTCTCGGCGATCCTGATCGGCGGGCTCTACCCGGCGATCGTGCAGAAGTTCCAGGTCTCTCCCAACGAGCAGGCCAAGGAAGCGCCGTACATCGCGAAGAACATCAAGGCCACGCGCGAGGCGTACGGCATCGACAAGACCCAGGTCGACGACAAGTACCCGGGCAGGGGCGACGCCTCGACGGACAAGGGCACGCTGCGCGACCTGGCCGGTTCCACGGCCAGCCTGCGGCTGCTCGACCCGAACATCGTCTCGCCCGCCTTCCAGCAGGAGCGCCAGGACCGCGGGTACTACCAGTTCCCGTCCACCCTGGCCGTGGACCGCTACAAGGTGGACGGCAAGGACCAGGACACGGTCATCGGTCTGCGCGAGCTCAACATCAAGGGCATCCCCGAGCGCAACTGGATCAACGACCACTTCAAGTACACCCACGGGTACGGCGCGGTGACCGCCAAGGGCGACTCGGTGCCCAAGGGCGGCGGCCCCGACTTCCAGTCGGACAAGGTCCTGGGCCCGTACGAACCGCGGGTGTACTACGGCGAGAAGACCACGCAGTACTCCATCGTCGGCGGCCCGCAGAAGGAGCTGGACCGGCCCGGCGACGAGGACAAGGAGAGCTACAGCTACCGGGGCAAGAGCGGGGTCGACCTGTCGAACCCGGTCAACCGCGCCGCGTACGCGGTGGCCTTCGGCGAGCCCAAGATCCTCTACTCGGGCGCCATCGGCAAGGGTTCGAAGATCCTCTACAACCGGACCCCGAAGGCCCGCGTCGAGGCGGTGGCCCCCTGGCTGACCATCAACAGCGACGCCTACCCGGCGGTGGTGGACGGCCGCATCCAGTGGATCGTGGACGCCTACACCACGAGCAACGGCTATCCCTACGCCTCCCGCACCACCCTCGGCGACACCACGGCCGACTCGCTGACCACGGGCCAGCGCGCGGTGGTGGCCCAGCAGAACCGGGTCAACTACATCCGGAATTCGGTGAAGGCGACGGTCGACGCGTACGACGGCACCGTCAAGCTCTACCAGTGGAACACCGAGGACCCGGTGCTCAAGACCTGGATGAAGGCGTTCCCGGGGACGGTGAAGCCGAAGAGCGAGATCAGTTCCGCGCTCAAGGACCATCTGCGGTATCCCCAGGACCTGTTCAAGGTGCAGCGCGAACTGCTGACCCGGTACCACGTCACCGACCCGGGGACGTTCTACACCGGCAGCCAGCGCTGGGAGGTGCAGGACGACCCGACCAACAAGGGCAACGCCGTTCCCCCGTACTACCTGAGCATGCAGATGCCGGACCAGAAGGCCCGGACGTTCTCGCTGACCACCACGTTCACGCCGAAGAACCGCCAGAACCTGGGCGCGTTCATGGCCGTCGACGCCGACGCGCGGAGCGACGAGTACGGCCGGATCAGAATTCTCCAGCCCAAGGACACGGTCTGGGGCCCGTCGCAGGCACAGAGCAATTTCAACAGCGACCCGACGGCCGCGAGCGAGATCAAGCTGTTGCGGGGCGGGGATTCCGAGATCGAGTACGGAAATCTGCTGACGGTGCCGCTCAACGGCGGTCTGCTGTACGTGGAACCGGTCTACGTCCGCGGCGCGCGCGCCAATTACCCGCTGCTGAAGAAGGTGTTCGTCACCTACGGCGAGAAGATCGCCTTCAAGGACACCCTCGGAGAGGCGCTGGACGAGGTGTTCGGCGGTCAGAAGCCGGGCGGCAAGCAGCCGCCGGACGGCACGAAGCAGCCACCGGCCGGCGACTCGACGGTGAAGCAGGCCGTGAAGGACGCTCAGGACGCCTACGGGGCAGGGCAGAAGGCGCTGGAGAAGCAGGACTGGGAGGCGTACGGCAAGGCCCAGAAGGACCTCAAGGACGCCCTCGACCGGCTGGCGAAGGCCGAGGCGCGGAGCGAGGAGAAGAACGGGGGCAAGCCGGGCAGCTAGCCCCGCCCGCCCCGCGCCGTGGTACGGTTGTTCCACAACGGCGCGGGGTGGAGCAGCTCGGTAGCTCGCTGGGCTCATAACCCAGAGGTCGCAGGTTCAAATCCTGTCCCCGCTACTGGAAGACAAGGCCCGGAGTCTCGAACTCCGGGCCTTGTCGTGCTGCCGTGAGGCCCATGGGGAGCCTCCGTTGCCGGAGTGACCGGCGGGACCACTGTTCGCATCGGACGCCACGCTGCTCTGTGCGGGTTATGTGCGGGGGTTTTGATTAGAGTTTGGAGCACCGTTGTGTCGGGAAGTCGGGAAGTCGACAAAACGCTGAAGTGACCTCACTGGCTGCGGTATTCCAGGTGTACGCAGGTTGCGGGAGTGCGACGATGGGACGTATGGGGGACAAGGCGAGGCTGGTGGAGACAGGTCGGCTTGTGAACGCTCCCGCTGCGGGGAGCATTCCGGAGGTACGGGTTCCGGCGCCGTACGACCCTGCGCGGGCCCCGTCGGCCCCCTCGTCCCGGGGGTCCTCGTCCCCGGGGCCCTCGAGAGGCGTCTCCCAGGGGGGCGCCGCCGAAGCGGCCGACCTGGAGCTGGAGACCGCCCGCCGCCGCGCCGAGGAGTCCGGTGACCCCGCCGCCCTGAGCATGCTCGGCGCGCTGCTGCTCCGCCGTGGCGACCTCGACGGCGCCGAGAAGCACCTGCGTGCCGCCACCGCCGAGGGCGACCGCTCCGCCGCCAACAACCTGGGCGTCCTGCTCCACCAGCGCGGCTACGCCGACGAGGCGGCCGGCTGGTGGCGGGTGGCCGCCGTCGCCGGCTCCGCCGCCGCGGCCCATGCCCTCGGCCGCTACCACCGTGAGCGCGGGGACGAGCCCGCCGCCGAGTACTGGCTGCGGCAGTCCGCCGAGTCCGGGCACGCCCTCGGCGCGTACGCCCTCGCCGACCTGCTGGAGCACCGCAGCGACGTGGGCGCCGAGCGCTGGTTCCGCTCGGCCGCCGAGCGCGGGCACCGCGAGGCGGCGTACCGTCTGGCCCGCATCCTCGACGGCCGGGCCCCCGGCTCCGCCGCCCGCTCCGGCGGCCTGGCGGCCGGGCTCGGCCCGACCACCGGCGCCCGGCGCAACCCCGTCGGCGGCGGCGACACCTCCGTGCGCGACCTGCGGGCCGCCGCGGCCGGCCGCGAGAAGGGCCCCGCCGACGAGGCCGAGCAGTGGTACCGGCAGGCCGCCGCCCGCGGCCACCGCCGCGCGGCCCTGCACCTGGGCACCCTGCTGGAGGCCCGCGGCGAGATCCAGGAAGCCGCCCGCTGGTACCTGACCTCGGCCAAGGACGGCGAGTCCCGGGCCGCATGCGCCCTCGGCTTCCTGCTGCGCGACGCCGGCGACGGCGACAGCGCCGCCGTCTGGTGGCGCCGGGCCGCCCAGGACGGCGACGGCAACGCGGCCAACGCCCTGGGCGCCCTGCACGCCGACCGCGGCGAGTCGCAGCAGGCCGAGCGCTGGTACCGCACCGCGCTCGACGCCGGGGACGTCAACGGCGCGTACAACCTCGCCCTCCTCTGCGCCGAGCAGGGCCGCACCGCCCAGGCCGAGCAGTGGTACCG
Organism: Streptomyces thioluteus; assembly: GCF_039535865.1. Lineage (NCBI taxonomy): Bacteria > Bacillati > Actinomycetota > Actinomycetes > Kitasatosporales > Streptomycetaceae > Streptomyces > Streptomyces thioluteus. The sequence goes on along the minus strand of NZ_BAAAXZ010000062.1, from coordinate 37,513 downwards.
CCGTGCCGCCTACGCCGGCCACCGCGAGGCCGCCAACGCGCTGGCCGTCCTGCTGCTCCAGGCCGGCGACCCGGCCGGCGCCGAGCCGTGGTTCTCCAAGGCCGCCGAGGCGGGCAGCGTGGACGCCGCCTTCAACCTCGGCATCCTCTACACCGGGCGGAACGAGGAGCGCGCGGCACTCCAGTGGTACGAGCGGGCCGCCTCCGCCGGGCACACCGAGGCGGCGCTCCAGGTGGCCATGGTCCTGCTGCGCGAGGGCGGCCAGGACGACGCCGAGGAGGCCGAGCGGCACCTGCGGGTGGCCGCCCGGGGCGGCAGCGCGGAGGCGGCCTTCCGGCTGGGCTCCCTGCTGGACCGGGAGGCCGGCGACGACCATGACGCGGCGTCCTCGGCCGAGTGCGAGGAGTGGTACGGCAAGGCGGCCCGCCAGGGCCACCGCCGCGCCCAGGTGCGGCTCGGCATGCTGGTGGCGGCGCGGGGCGACGTCGTCGAGGCCGCGCGCTGGTACCGCCAGGCCGCCGAGGCGGGCAGCAGCAACGGCGCCTTCAACCTCGGACTGCTGCTGGCCCGGGAGGGCAGCGAGCCGGAGGCGGCCCTGTGGTGGACCCGGGCGGCCGAGGCCGGGCACGGCCGCGCGGCCCTGCGGCTGGCCCTGCTGGCCGCCCGCCACGGCGAGTTGACGCAGGCTCAGCTGTGGTGCGCGCAGGCCGTCGAGCACGGCCCGGCCGAGGTCGCCGAGCGGGCGGCGCGGCTGCGGGACGCGCTCCAGCAGGAGCTGTCGGCGTAGGCGCGCCGCACGTCGTCCCGTGGTCGCGGGCCGTCACTGCGGGCACCTGGTTTGCACCATGCGCCGTAACCGGGTTACAGTTGGCCCATCGACGCGGGGTGGAGCAGCTCGGTAGCTCGCTGGGCTCATAACCCAGAGGTCGCAGGTTCAAATCCTGTCCCCGCTACTGATCGGAAGGCCCGGATCCTCAGGATCCGGGCCTTCCGCATTCCCGCTCCGGTTTCAGGCCGCGGCGCAGCCGGGGCACAGGCCGCGGTAGGTCACCTCGACCGCCGAGAGCTGGAAGCCGAAGCGCTCCTCCGGCGGGAGGCCGGCGAGCAGGTCCCCCGCGGGGTGCACGTCGCGGATGGTGCCGCACCGCGAGCACACGAGGTGCTGGTGCGCGTGGTGGGCGTTGGGGTCGTAGCGCTTGGCGCGGCCGTCGGTGCTCACCTCCAGCACCTCGCCCAGCGAGACCATCTCCCCGAGGGTGTTGTAGACGGTCGCCCGGGAGATCTCCGGCAGCAGTTCGGCCGCCTTCGCGTGCACCTCGTCGGCGGTGTAGTGCACATGATCCCCGTCGAGCACCTCGGCGACGACGCGCCGCTGCGCGGTCAGCCGCCAGCCGCGTCCGCGGAGTCGGTCCAGCAGGTCACTCATGCCATTCACCCATCAGTCAGATAGCACCAGCCTAGCAGCGCCTTTTGTCCATCAATGGAGGAGATTCTTCCGTGCGCTGCATCTTGACTTAGACAAAGTCCAATGTAGGATCGGTTTCTGTTCCTGCCAAGGCCGAGTGCCTGGCGTGGCAGGGCGAGACGATGGAAATGACGGAGGCGTACGTGTCGGTTCAGGACGAGGCCAAGACGACGGGCCCGCTGACCACGGAGTCCGGAGCTCCGGTCGCGGACAACCAGAACAGTGAGACCGCGGGCATCGGCGGCCCCGTCCTGGTCCAGGACCAGCTGCTGCTGGAGAAGCTCGCGCACTTCAACCGTGAGCGCATCCCGGAGCGCGTGGTGCACGCCCGCGGCGCCGGCGCCTACGGCACCTTCACCGTGACCGCGGACGTCACGAAGTACACCCGGGCGAAGTTCCTGGCCGAGATCGGCAAGGAGACCGAGGTCTTCCTGCGCTTCTCGACCGTCGCCGGCAACCTCGGCGCCCCGGACGCGGTCCGTGACCCCCGCGGCTTCTCGCTGAAGTTCTACACCGAGGAGGGCAACTACGACCTCGTCGGCAACAACACCCCGGTGTTCTTCATCAAGGACGCCATCAAGTTCCCGGACTTCATCCACACCCAGAAGCGCGACCCGTACACCGGCTCGCAGGAGGCGGACAACGTCTGGGACTTCTGGGGCCTGAGCCCGGAGGCCACCCACCAGGTGACCTGGCTGTTCGGCGACCGCGGCATCCCCGCCTCGTACCGCCACATGAACGGCTACGGCTCGCACACCTTCCAGTGGAGCAACGAGGCCGGCCAGGCCTTCTGGGTCAAGTACCACTTCAAGACCGACCAGGGCATCGAGAACCTCACCGCGGACGAGGCCAACAAGCTCGCCGGCGAGGACCCGGACAGCCACCAGCGCGACCTGCGCGAGGCCATCGAGCGCGGCGAGTTCCCGACCTGGACCGTGCAGGTGCAGATCATGCCGGTCGAGGACGCGGCGAACTACCGCTTCAACCCGTTCGACCTCACCAAGGTGTGGCCGCACGAGGACTACCCGCCGATCGAGTTCGGCAAGCTGGAGCTCAACCGCAACCCGGAGAACATCTTCGCCGAGGTCGAGCAGTCGATCTTCTCGCCGGCCCACTTCGTGCCCGGCATCGGCCCGTCCCCCGACAAGATGCTCCAGGGCCGGCTCTTCGCCTACGCCGACGCCCACCGCTACCGCGTCGGCATCAACGCCGACCACCTGCCGGTGAACCGTCCGCACGCCACCGAGGCCCGCAGCTACGGCCGCGACGGCTACCTCTACGACGGCCGGCACGGCCGCTCGAAGAACTACGAGCCGAACAGCTTCGGCGGCCCGGTCCAGACGGACCGCCCGCTGTGGCAGGCGTCCGCCGTCTCCGGCGTGACGGGCGACCACGTGGCCCCCTCGCACGCCGAGGACAACGACTTCGTCCAGGCGGGCAACCTCTACCGCCTGATGTCGGAGGCGGAGAAGGAGCGCCTGATCGCCAACCTCGCCGGCTTCATCGCCAAGGTGTCGCGCGACGACATCGCCGAGCGCGCGATCGACAACTTCCGCAAGGCGGACGAGGACTACGGCAAGCGGCTGGAGGCCGCGGTCCAGGCCCTGCGCGGCTAGGGGCGCTTGCCGTAAGAAACCGGAGAGGCCGGACGCCAATGGGCTCCGGCCTCTCCGGCCGTTCAGGAACGGCCGGTCAAGGGCGGCCGATCAGGGGCGGCCGATCAGGGGCGGCTCGGGCGCAGATAGCCCAGGAGCTCGTCGTGGAGCAGGCCGTTGGACGCCGCCGCGTTCCCGCTGTGCGGGCCCGGACGGCCGTCCAGACCGGTGAAGCGGCCGCCCGCCTCCTCGACGATGACGACGTTCGCCGCCATGTCCCACAGCGACAGCTCCGGCTCGGCGCAGATGTCCACCGTGCCCTCGGCGACCATCATGTACGGCCAGAAATCTCCGTAGCCGCGGGTGCGCCAGCAGTCCCGGGTCAGGTCCAGGAAGCCCGGCAGCATCCCGCGCTCCTCCCAGCCCGAGAGCGAGGAGTAGGCGAACGACGCGTCCGCCATCCGCTCGACCTTCGAGACGCCCAGGCGGCTCGCGGACGAGAGGCTGCGGCCGGTGTACGCGCCCGAGCCCTTCGCCGCCCACCAGCGGCGGCCCAGCGCCGGGGCGGAGACCAGCCCCACCACCGGCTCGAACTCGGCCCGGCCCGCGTGCTCGACCTGGACCATCAGGGAGATGAGCGTCGCCCACACCGGGACGCCGCGCACATAGTTCTTGGTGCCGTCGATCGGGTCGATCACCCAGCGGCGGGGCCCCAGGCCCTCGCTGCCGAACTCCTCGCCGAGGACGGCGTCCCGCGGGCGGGCCCGCTGCAACTGGCCGCGGATCAGTTCCTCCGCGGCCTTGTCGGCCTCGCTCACCGGGGTCATGTCCGGTTTGGTCTCGACCTTGAGGTCGAGGGCCTTGAACCGATCCATGGTCGCCGCGTCGGCGGCGTCCGCCAGGACGTGGGCCAGGCGCAGATCATCGTGGTAGTCGGACATAACCGGAACACTACCCGCGATCGGTCCTCCCGGGCTCTTGACACCGTCTGGTGGTGCGTCAATTCTGTGGCCACAACCGTCGTGCGGCCGCAAGGGCGTGTCCGATGGGTCAGTGCGGGCCCTGCGGCGTCCGGTGCGGTGCATCGCAAGGCGGAGCATCGCCCGCGTACTGGGCGTACTCGGGTGATGCGACAACGCAGCGAGGTGCCGTGCCAGGCGTCGCGGGGCCTGTGCTGTCCCATCGGACACGCCCTAGGCCCGGGAGGCGACGATGCCCGCGGCACGAGAGCTCCTGCTGGACGCGGCCTTCACGGCCCTCGGCACCCGGCCCTGGCACGGGGTCCGAATGGTCGACGTGGCGGCCGCCGCCGGGGTGTCCCGGCAGACGCTGTACAACGAGTTCGGCAGCAAGGACGGCCTGGCCCGCGCGCTGGTGCGGCGCGAGGCGGAGTCCTTCCTGGCCGGCGTGGACCGGTCGCTGGCGGACGTCGCCGAACGGGGCGACGCGGACGCCGGGGACTGCTGCGCGGCCGCCGCCGTGTGGACGCTGCGCGCCGCGCGGGCCAACCCGCTGGTGCGCGCCGCCCTCACCGGCTGCCGCGGCGAACGGCTGCCCGCCCAGGCGGCCCCGGCCGTGCCCGCGCCGCGCACCCCGCCGCCGCCCTCCGCGGCGCGGGGCGCCCCGGTGCCCGCCGCGCTGGTGGAGCGCATCCGCGACAGTGCGGCCGAGGCCGTCGGGAGGACGGCGGGGCCGGGCGCGGCGGACCCGGAGGCGATACGGCGGGCCTGCGAGACAGCCGTGCGGGTGACCCTGTCGTACGTGGTCGCCCCCGCCGCCTCCGACGTGGAGGCGGCGGGGCAGGTCGCCCGCGTCGTGCGGGCGCTGCTGGACGCTCCCGAGCGCTCCTGAGAGCGGGTCCGCGCTTCAGTGCGCCGAGCCGGAGAGCTGGAGTCCGATGACGCCGAGGATCACGAAGGCGATCGAGACCAGCTTGAGGGTGGAGACCAGGTCGTCCAGGAAGACCATGCCGTAGATCGCGGTGCCCGCCGCGCCGATCCCCGTCCACACCGCGTACGCCGGCCCGACGTCCAGCTTCTTGAGGGAGAGCGTCAGCAGCCCGAAGCTGCCGAGGGCGAAGCACGCGAAGGCGATCGTCGGCCACAACCGGGTGAAGCCGTGCGAGAGTTTGAGACAGACGGCGAAGCCCGTTTCCAGAAGTCCGGCGACCACGACCAGCAGCCACGCCATCAGATTGCCTCCCGTGTCGTAGACCGCCCCACGCGTCCCGGTTGCTTGGTGCACTTGCCGCTGGCGGTCATTCGCAAACGTAGGCGATCAGTCGCCTTCGCGCCGCTCCCGGGTGGCCAGAAGCCTGCGCAGCGAGAAGAGCCGTTGCGGATCGGCGTGCCCCTCCGCCACCCAGGCGTCCAGCGCGCAGTCCGGCTCGTCGTGGCTGCACGCGCGCGGGCAGCCCTCGGTGCCCGGCTCCAGGTCGGGGAAGGCGTGGATGACCCGGGACGGGTCGACGTGGTGGAGCCCGAACGACCGGACGCCCGGGGTGTCGATGACCCAGCCCGAGCCGTCCGGCAGCGGGAGGGCCAGCGCCGACGTCGTGGTGTGCCGGCCGCGGCCGGTGACCGCGTTGACGTGGCCGGTGGCCCGCTGCCGCTCGACGAGCGAGTTGACCAGGGTCGTCTTGCCGACGCCGGAGTGCCCGACGAAGGCGGTGATCCGGCCGGTCAGCCGCTCCCGGACCCGGTCGGCCGCGGCGCCCTCGGCCAGCTCCTCGCGGTTGGTGACCACGTAGGGCACGCCCAGCGACCCGTAGGACTCCATCAGCTTCTCGGCCGGGGCCAGGTCCGACTTCGTCAGGACCAGCAGCGGTTCGAGCCCGGCGTCGTACGCCGCGACCAGGCAGCGGTCGATCAGCCGGGGCCGCGGCTCCGGGTCGGCGAGCGCGGTGACGATGGCGAGCTGGTCGGCGTTGGCGACCACGACGCGCTCGAACGGGTCGGTGTCGTCGGCGGTCCTGCGCAGCACCGAGCGGCGCTCCTCGACCCGGACGATCCGGGCCAGGGTGTCCTTCTTTCCGCTGAGGTCGCCGACGACCGCGACCCGGTCGCCGACCACCGCGCTCTTGCGGCCCAGTTCACGGGCCTTCATGGCCGTGACGGCGTGGCCCTCGAGGAGGACGGTCAGCCGGCCGCGGTCGACGGTGAGGACGAAGCCCTCGGCGGCGTCCTCGTGCTTGGGGCGGATGCTCGTCCGCGGCCGGTTGCCCTTGCGGTTGGGGCGGACGCGGACGTCGTCCTCGTCGGTGTGCTTGCCGTAGCGGCGCATGGGTGTTCCCGGGTCTCTCAGGCTCTCGGCGCCGTCGTCGCCCCCGCGACGGATCCGAGCATTCCGTTCCACAGTGCCGGGAAGTCGGGCAGGGTCTTGGCGGTGGTCGCCACGTTCTCCACCTGGACGCCCGGAACCGCGAGGCCGAGGACCGCGGCGGCGGTGGCCAGCCGGTGGTCCTCGTAGGTGTGGAAGACGCCGCCGTGCAGCGGGCGCGGGCGGATGCGCAGGCCGTCGGCGGTCTCGGTGACGTCGCCGCCGAGCTCGTTGATCTCCTTGGCGAGCGCGGCGAGGCGGTCCGTCTCGTGCAGGCGGAGGTGGGCGATGCCGCGCAGCTCGGACTCGGAGTCCGCGAGCGCGGCCACGGCGGCGATGACCGGGGTCAGCTCGCCGACCTCGTGCAGGTCCGCGTCGAGGCCGGTGATCCGGCCGGTGCCGGTGAACGTCAGCCCCGCGTCGGTCAGTTCGCAGGTGCCGCCCATGGCGGTGAAGATCTCGCGCAGCGCGTCGCCGGGCTGCGTGGTGTGCTCGGGCCAGTCGGGGATGGTGACCCGGCCGCCGGTGACCAGGGCGGCCGCCAGGAACGGCGCGGCGTTGGACAGGTCGGGCTCCACGACCAGATCGCGGCCGAGCAGGGCGCTGGGGGAGACCCGCCAGACGTCGGGCTCGCCGCCCGCCTCGGGGGTGTCCACCTGGGCGCCGGCGGCGCGCAGCATGTCCACCGTCATGCGGATGTGCGGCAACGAGGGCAGCGCGGAGCCGACGTGGCGGACCTCGACGCCCTGGTTGAAGCGGGCGCCGGAGAGCAGCAGCGCGCTGACGAACTGGGAGGACGAGGACGCGTCGATCTCCACCGGGCCGCCCTCCAGGGCCCCGGCGCCGTGCACGGTCAGCGGCAGCGCGCCGCGGTCGTTGTCGTCGATGCGGGCGCCCAGGGCGCGCAGGGCGTCGATGACGCCGTGCAGCGGGCGCTCGTAGCTGCGAGGGTCGCCGTCGAAGCGGACCGGGCCGTCGGACAGCGCGGCCACCGGCGGCAGGAAGCGCATGACCGTGCCGGCGTTGCCGACGTCGACCGTGGCCGGGCCGTGCAGCTGGGCGGGGATCACGCGCCAGGCCTCGCCGGTGCCGTCGGGGCCGCCCTCGGAGCTGGAGGAGACGGTCTCCTCGATGCCGACGCCCATGGCGCGCAGCGCCTCGGCCATCAGCAGGGTGTCGCGGGAACGCAGCGGGCGGCGCAGCCAGCCCGGCTCGGCGGCCAGTGCGGCGAGGACGAGGCCGCGGTTGGTGACCGACTTCGAGCCGGGCACGGTGACGGTCGCGTCAACGGCCCCGGTCGCGGTCGGAGCGGGCCAGAGGTCGGTGTGCGCGGGGCTCTGGGTCATGCCCTTACCTTACGGCCTCCCCGGCCGCGGTGAACGGGCTCCCTGCCGGACCCGAACGGGCCCGTAGCGCCTCGTCGCCGCGGGTCAGGCCGCCCCGAGCAGCCAGCGCCCGCCGGCCACCAGGGAGACCAGCGAGACGAGATGGAACAGCAGCAGCCACAGCGCGGGCGCGACGCCGGTCAGCCGCCCCAGCTGATCGGCGTCCGAGTCCGACGCCCGGCCGTGCCGGCGCTTGCGCTGCAGCTCGAAGGCCGGCCGCACGCCGCCCAGCAGCAGGAACCACACCACCCCGTACGCGAACGCGGCCCGCAGCTCGGCGCCCGCCAGCCACGAGACCAGGGCGAAGGCGCCGCCCGAGACCACCACGGTCAGCACGCCCCAGGCGTTGCGGATCATCACCAGCATCGCCGCGAGCAGCGCCGTCGCGCCCCAGAGCAGCGCCGTGACATGCCCGGTGGACAGCGCCCACGCCCCGGCGAGGCCCAGCAGCGAGGGGGCCGGGTAGCCGGCCGCGGCGGTCAGGACCATGCCGATCCCGGTCGGCCTGCCGCGCGAGACGGTCAGCCCGGAGGTGTCCGAGTGCAGCCGGATGCCGCTCAGGGTCCGCCCGCTGAGCAGCGCCACCAGGGCGTGCCCGCCCTCGTGGGCGATGGTGACGGCGTTGCGCGTCACGCGCCAGACCCGCGGCGGGGCGACGGCGGCGAGGGCGATCAGGCCGGTCACCACCACGGTCCACAGGGAGGGCCCGGCCTGGGAACCGGCCAGCCGGTCCCACAGTCCGGCGGTGCTGGTGCTGTCCATGGCGGTGCCGCTCCTCCTACGTTCCTCGCGCGTTCCTCGCGCAGCGTGGTCCGTGCAGAGGGACGGCCGGAACTCGACGGTGGTTCCCCGGGCCGGGGGCGCGGAGGCCACGAAAAAGGCAAGGGGGCATGGACGGGTGGGGCGGATGGGGCACCATGGTCAGCGCGAGGGTGAACCGAGGGGCGGTCGGACATGTGCGGGCGGTACGCGGCGAGCCGGAGGCCGGAGGACCTGGTCGGGCTCTTCGACGTCAAGGTGTGGGAGCCCGCGGAGACCCTGGCGCCCGACTGGAACGTGGCACCGACCAAGAGCGTCCACGCGATCCTCGAACGTCCCCTCAAGGGATCCGGCGACCCGCGCCCGGTCCGTCAACTGCGCACCCTGCGCTGGGGGTTGGTGCCACCCTGGGCCACGTCGCCGGACGGCGCCGCCCGGATGATCAACGCCCGGGCGGAGACGGTGCACGAGAAGCCGTCCTACCGCCGGGCCTTCGCCGCCCGGCGCTGTCTGCTGCCGGCGGACGGCTACTTCGAGTGGGTCACCGGCGCGCAGGAGCGCGAACTGGAGGTCCAGGGCCGCAAGAAGCGCCCCCGGAAGCAGCCCTGGTTCGTCACACCGGCCGACGGCTCGGTGATGGCCATGGCCGGACTCTACGAGTTCTGGCGCGACCGGACGCTGCCCGAAGACCACCCGCAGGCCTGGTGGGCGACCTGCTCGGTGATCACGACCGAGGCCGAAGCGGAGCCCTTCGCGGGCGGCGGGTCACCGGAGGGCGGGGCATCGGACGGCGGGGCCGAGGGCGGCCCGCGCTCGCTGGCGGACATCCACCCCCGGATGCCGCTCCTCCTCACCCCCGACCGGTGGGCGGACTGGCTCGACCCGGCCCGCACCGATCCGGAGGAGCTGCGCGCGCTGCTCGCCCCGCCGCCGCCCGGCCTGGTCCGGGCCCACCCCGTGCCGACGGCGGTCAGCGACGTCCGCAACAACGGGCCCGAACTGCTGACGGAGCTGGCGGCGCCGGAGGAGGCGACGCTCTTCTGACCGGCGGCGCCCGGCAGGATGGGCCCGTGAGCACGCAGACCGTACCGACCCCCGCCGGTGACGCCCGCATCCACTGGCACCCCGCCGCGCGGCCCCGCCTCGTCCTCGCCCTCGGGCACGGCGCCGGCGGCGGCGTCGAGGCCCGCGACCTCGTGGCGCTGGCCGCCGCCCTGCCCGGGCGCGGCGTGACCGTGGCCCTCGTCGAACAGCCCTGGCGCGTCGCCGGAAAGAAAGTGGCCCCCGCGCCCGCGACGCTGGACAAGGCATGGCGCGCCCTCTGGCCCGAACTCGCCGCGCCCGGCGTGCCCGTGGTGGCCGGCGGGCGCAGCGCCGGGGCGCGGGTCGCCTGCCGGACGGCCGCGGAGCTGGGTGCGGTGGGTGTCCTCGCGCTGAGTTTTCCCCTGCATCCGCCGGGGAAGGCGGAGAGGTCCAGGGCCGCGGAGCTGCTCGGCGCGGGCGTCCCGACGCTCGTCGTCCAGGGCGCGCGGGATCCGTTCGGGCGGCCCGAGGAGTTCCCCCCGGGCACGGATCCGGTGGCGGTGCCGGGCGCCGACCACGGCTTCGCGGTGGCGAAGTCCGCGGGCGTCACCCAGGAGGACGTATCGGCCCTGATCACCGGGGCGGTGGGGGACTGGCTCGCCGACCTGCCCTGACCGGGAATGCGCGGGGGCCCGCCGCTGTTCTCGTACTCGTACGACAACGCACCGGCACATGACAAAGGAACGGGAGACCCGCGCAATGGGTTCGATCGCATGCCTGTCCCGCCCGAACACGGCCGACCGGGGCCTGCTGGCCATGGGTACGGGCCGGGCGGCCGCGGCTGGAGCGGCGGGCCTGGCCGATCGTCGTCTATTCTCCGAAACGAGCGGGTCCGGGAAGGACCCGGCCAAGGTTCTGGAGGAGGTGGGTCCGGTCGCAGGCACCGACGCGGGGTCGAACGGCGAGGGGCTCCCTCCCGCCCAGCACGTGGAGAACCAGCACGCGGAGAGCACGGCGGAGCGCAACGCGCGCTTCGAGCGCGACGCGCTGACCTTCCTCGACCAGATGTACTCGGCCGCCCTGCGGATGACCCGCAATCCGGCGGACGCGGAGGACCTGGTCCAGGAGACGTACGCCAAGGCGTACGCGTCCTTCCACCAGTTCCGTGACGGCACGAACCTCAAGGCGTGGCTCTACCGCATCCTGACCAACACCTTCATCAACTCGTACCGCAAGAAGCAGCGTGAGCCGCTGCGCAGCGCGTCCGAGGAGATCGAGGACTGGCAGCTGGCGCGTGCCGAGTCGCACATGTCCCAGGGATTGCGGTCCGCCGAGTCGCAGGCGCTGGACCATCTGCCCGACTCCGATGTCAAGGAGGCCCTTCAGGCCATTCCCGAGGAATTCCGGATAGCGGTCTACCTCGCGGACGTCGAGGGGTTTGCCTACAAGGAGATCGCGGACATCATGGGTACCCCCATCGGCACGGTGATGTCCCGTCTCCACCGGGGCCGGCGACAGCTCCGCGGCCTGCTGGAGGACTACGCCCGTGAGCGCGGTCTGGTCCCGGCCGGGGCCGCCGCGCCGAACGGTTCCGCCGCGTCGCACAATCGGAAGGGCTCGGACTCATGAGCTGCGGTGACCCGCACGAGACGGACTGCTCCGAAGTCCTCGACCACCTCTACGAGTACCTCGACCGCGAGATGCCGGACGGCGAGTGCGCCAAGTTCGAGGTGCACATCGACGAGTGCTCGCCGTGCCTGGAGACCTACGGTCTGGAGCAGGCGGTCAAGAAGCTCGTCAAGCGCTGCTGCGGACACGACGACGTCCCCGCCGACCTGCGCTCCAAGGTGATGGGCCGGATCGAGCTCATCCGCACCGGCCAGCCCGTCCCCGAGCAGGACGTGGTGGCCGAGGCCGTCGCCGAGCGCACCGCGGGCGCCGAGGCACGGGGCGCCTCCCAGGACTGACCCCGGCCGGCTCCTTCGCGGATCACTGCGGCGTGGATCAAAACGGTCTCCGCCCGAACGTCACCCGAACGGACGGCGGTTCGGGCGGATGCGGCCGACGCGGGCCGTCCGCCACCCTATTCTCCCCATCCCGACAGCGCGTCAGGATGGGGAGGACATGTCATGAAGCCAGTTCCGGCGGCCGCGCGCGGCTGGATCGCGTGCGCCGTGGCCGCGGCGGCCGTGTGCGACGCACCCGCCCTGTGGGCCGGCCGGACCGTCGACTGGGCGGCCGTGGCCCTGCTGGCCGCCGTACTCGTCGCCGGCGAACGGCTGCCCCACCGCTCCCCGATGCTGCCGGTGCTGCTGACCGGTGCCCTCCTCCTGCCGCCGGCCGCCGCCGGGCTGGCCGCGGTCCCCGGCGCCCTCGCCGGCCCGCCCGGCGGCAGCGCCCCCGGGGGGCCGGCCTGGCTGCGCCGGCTGTGGCACGCCGCGCTCTACTCCCTCGCCGCGGCCTGTGCCGCCGGCGTCTTCGCCGCCGCCCGCCGGGTGCTGCCGGCCGGAACGCCGGGGGCCCTGCCCGCCGCGCTCGCCGCGGCCCTGGCCCTGGCCGCGGTCGTCGCCGTCCTCGACGCCGGGGTGCGCGGCGTCCGGCCCGGTCCGTGGCCCGCCGCCCTGGCGCCGGCGCTGCTCCACGGCACCACCGCGCTGCTCGCGGCCGTCCTGTGGGACAGCGTCTACGGTCCGCCGGCCGCCCTGCTCGTCCTGCTTCCCGTCACCCTCTCCCCCCGGCTGCTGGACCGCCTCCGCCGCGACCGCGCCGACCGCCGGGCCGCGGTCCACGCGCTGGTGCGGGCGGTGGACCTCAAGGACCACTACACGTGCGGCCACGGCGAACGCGTCGGGCGGGCCGCGGTGTTGATCGGCCGCGAACTGGGCGTGGGCGGCGAGCGGCTGGAGGCGCTGCGCGTCGCCGGCGTCCTGCACGACCTCGGCAAACTCGGCGTCCCCACAAGGCTGTTGCGCAAGGCCGGCCCGCTGACCGCCGAGGAGCGGCGCATCGTCCAGCGTCATCCCGAGTACGGGCACGAGCTGGTGCGCGGCATCGGCTTCCCCGGCGAGGCGCGGGAGGCGATCCTCCACCACCACGAGCGCATGGACGGCACCGGCTATCCGTACGGACTGACGGGTCATCAGATCCCGGAGGCGGCGCGGATCGTGGCCGTCGCGGACGCGTTCGACGCGATGACCTCCACCCGCACCTACAGCCGCGCCCGCCCGGTTCCGGTCGCCCTCGCGGAGCTGCGTCGCTGCGCCGGTTCCCACTTCGACCCGCGCATGGTCGCGGCGCTCGTGCGGGCGATCGGGCGAGAGGGCTGGCAGACGGTGGACGGCATGCGGGAAACCGCAGTTCCGGACTGCGGAAACGTCCCTCCTGATCACGGTCCCGGCGGACGCCCGGACCCCGCCCTGCCCGCGTCCCTCCCGGGCGGCGAGCGGTGAACCTCGCCCGCGCCGTCCACCTCGCCGCGGCCGCCGGCGCCCTGCTGGCACTGGGCTGGACCGCCCGGCACGGCGTCGCGCAGCCGGGCGTCGCCGTGGCCTACGGCGTACTGATCGCCGTCGGCGAGGCCGTGCGGTACCGGCCGGGCGCGCCCGGCGACGCCCGCGAGTCCGCCCCCGTCGGCGCCGCCGGATCGCTCGCCTACGCCCTCCTCGGCGACGTCGGCGGCGTTCCGGCCACCCACGGCGTGCCGCAGGTGGTCGCCGTGGTGCTCGGCGCCACCCTGGCCGGCGCCGCGGGCCGCCCGCCCGCGCCCGACCGGCTCGCGCGCCGCATGGCGGGCACCGCCCTGGCCGCCCTCTGCTTCCAGCCGCTGCACCGCGCCGGGCCGTGCCCCTACTACGTACTGTCGCTGCTGCTCCTGCTCGCCCTCACCGCCGTCTCCGACGCCGCGCTGGCCGCCGCCCTCGCCCGCTCCCGGGCCGGCGGCCGCTACACGGCGGCGCTCCGGACCGAGCTGCGTGCCCTGCCCGGCGTCGGCCCCGCGGTCTGCGCGACCGGCGTCACCGCCGCGCTCGCGCCGGCCGTCGCCGGGCTGTGGGTCCTGCCCCTGTGCTGCCTGCCGCTGCTGGTCGTCCAGCTGTCCGCCCGGCGTCGCGAGGCCGCCCGGAGCACGTGCGGACGGACCGCCGCCTCGCTGGCCCGGGCGACGGAGCTCGCCGGATGCACACCCGCCGGTCACGCACGGCGCGTAGCCGAGCTCAGCCGTGCCGTCGGCCGGGAGCTCGGGATGACGGAGTCCGGCCTCAGCGTCGTCGAGTACGCGGCGCTGATGCACGACGTGGGCCAGCTTTCGCTCGTCGACCCGGTGCCCGCCGGGGCCACCGAGCCGCTGCCCCCCGAGGAGCGGCGGCGCCTCGCCCGGCTGGGCGGGGCCGTGGCCCGGCTCGCCCCGCTGGAGGGGGCGGACGCCGCCGAGGTCGCGGCCGCGGTGGAGCGCCAGGCCGACCCGTACCGGGAGCAGCCGCTCGCCGCCCGCGTGGTGCGCACGGTCAACGCCTACGAGGACCTGGCGTGCGGGGCGGGCCACGGCCCGGCGGCCGCGCTGGAGCTGCTGCGCCGGGCGGTCTCCGCGGGGAGCCACGACCACGAGCCCCGGGTGGTCGCGGCGCTCGCGCGGGTGCTCGCGCGGGACGCGCCGGGGCAGGCGCAGGCGTGAGGCGCCCGGCGGCGGCCGGAGTAGCACGGCTAACCCACGGGTAATGAGCGGGCGTCCGACGGGGCATGGTTGGATGCGAAGAGAAGAAGAGCGACGAAGTACATGGCGAGAACGCGGGAACCGGGGGGTGTCATGAGCGCTGTCGCGGACGTCAGGTCGTGGTGGGCTCGGCTCCCCGAGGAGACGACCCGGCTCACGGGCGGGGTCGTGAGCAAGGAGTGGCGGGCCGCCGTCAGGGAGGACGGCGCCGACCACCTGGGCCATCCGGCGTGGGTGCACGCGGAACGTCGAGAAACCAGCAGGCGGACATCGTGAGGATCTTCGGCAGGGTGCGGCACCGGCCTTCCCCTTCGTGGCGGCAGGCCACCGACCGTGCCTTCACTCTCATCGGCGACGGCCGGTACGAGGACGCCGGCGCGCTGCTGACGCGCGCCGCCGACATGGAGCCGTGGCTGTCCGAGTCGTGGTTCAACCTCGCACTGCTGCACAAGTTCCGGCACGACTGGGAGCAGGCCCGCGCCGCGGGGCTGCGGGCGGTGGCGCTGCTGGACCGCGAGGCGGGCGCGCCCGACTGGTGGAACGTGGGCATCGCCGCCACCGCGCTCCAGGACTGGCCGCTGGCCCGAGCGGGCCTGGCAGGCGTACGGGCTGCGGGTGCCCGCCGAGGGCGGGCCGGCCGGTGAGGCCGGCCGGCATGGGAGCTGGGCAGCGCGGCCGTGCGGCTCTCGCCGGAGGGCGAGGCCGAGGTGGTCTGGGGCCGCAGACTGGACCCGGCGCGCATGGAGGTGCTGTCCATCCCGCTGCCCTCGTCCGGCCGGCGCTGGGGCGAGGTCGTGCTGCACGACGGCGTCCCGCACGGCGAGCGGGTGACCGCCGCCGGGGCCGTCCTACCCGGTCTTCGACGAGATCGAGCTGTGGGCCCCGTCCCCCGGTGCCGACCTGGGTCGTCCTCCTGGAGGCCGCCACCGAGGCCGACCGGGACGCCCTGGAGCGGCTGGCCGCGGACGCGGGGTTCGCCGCCGAGGACTGGTCGTCCTCGGTGCGGCTGCTGTGCCGCACGTGCTCGGAGAGCCGGATGCCCAGCGACGGAGGGCGACGGCGAGCACCTGGACCCGCACGACCACAGCGAGCCCGGCCATCCCGGCCCGCTCGGCCACCGCACGGCCGGCTCCGGGCTGCTCTGGGTGCCCGAGCGCGAGTGCGGCATCGCCGCGCCCGCGGGTCTGGTGCGCGGTCTGCTGGACGGCTGGGTCGCGGACAGCCCCGACACCCGTGAGTGGCGCGATCTGGAAGAGGTCTGCTGAGCGCCCCCGCGGCGTCCCCTTACCCTGGAAAGGTCCTGGGAAGGCCCGTGCGGATCCAGGGACGATACGGCATTCGGGTTGTGAGAGAGGCTTACGGCGGTCATGGCGCAGCAAGACACCGACCAGTCGGTGAACGACGAGTTCATCGTGGACACCGAGGACTGCGAGGAGCGGCGAGGCGGCGCACCGCGAGCGCGGCACCTCCCGGCCGATCACCGTCCACGGCAACCCGGTCCTGCACCGGGAGTGCAAGGACGTGACGGAGTTCGACGAGAAGCTGGCCCAGCTGGTCGACGACATGTTCGCCAGCCAGCGCACGGCTGAGGGCGTCGGCCTGGCGGCCAATCAGATCGGCGTCGATCTCAAGGTGTTCGTCTACGACTGCATGGACGACGAGGGCGTCCGGCACGTGGGCCACATCTGCAACCCGGTCCTGGACGAGCTGCCGGCCGACCGCCGGGTGCTCGACGACTCCAACGAGGGCTGCCTGTCGGTCCCGACCGCCTACGCGGAGCTGGCCCGCCCCGACTACGCGGTCGTGCGCGGCGTGGACATGAAGGGCAACCCGGTCGCGATCCAGGGCACGGGCTACTTCGCGCGCTGTCTCCAGCACGAGACGGACCACCTCTACGGCTATCTCTACATCGACCGCCTCTCCAAGCGCGACCGCAAGGACGCGCTGCGGCAGATGGCGGAGGGCACGCCGCGCTACCCCGTCGTGGCCAACGACTGACGGTCCGCGGGACCGTGGGAACGGCCGGTCCGCACGCACCCCGGCGGTGTGTGCGGGCCGGCCGTTCCCGTTCCGGCGCCGTCCCTTCCGGCTCCGTCCGTTCCAGCCGTGTCCGTTCCGGCTGTGTACATTCCGCGAAAGGAATGCGGGCAGGTATTCCATGGAATTCACCCGTCCACGGGAATCGAACAATTCCGAGTCGGGCGGTTCCGGGTCAAGTAACGTTTCGTGTCCGGTTTTTGGTGAATAATTCCGGGGTTCACAGAGCGGTAATGCATCGGTAAAGTGATGGTCTCCCGCGGTGGTGCAGAATGCCGCGAAAGACGACCCGACCATGCCCCGATCACGAGGCAGGCCATCATGCGATCACTCGTCGACAACGCCCGATCCTTCGCGTCCACCCTCGTCGCCGACCCCGAGCGCGCCCGGCGCCTGAGGGCTCTGGAGGCGGGCCAGTCCCCCGAAGTCCTCTTCATATCCTGCGCCGATTCCCGCGTCGTTCCCTCGCTCATCACGGGGGCGCATCCGGGAGAACTGTTCGAACTCCGCACCGCGGGAAACATCGTCCCCGAATACCGCAGCGACCGCCCCACCGGCGAGGCCGCCACCGTCGAATTCGCCGTCGGCGTGCTCGGCGTCCGCGACATCGTCGTCTGCGGGCACTCGCACTGCGGCGCGATCGGCGCCGTCGTGCGCGGCGACGATCTCTCCTCCGTGCCGGCCGTGCGGGGCTGGCTCGACCACGCCGTGCCGCCCGAGGCCCCGGCCCGTACGGCCCGGCCCGGCTCGCCCGACCTGGCGGAGGCCGCACAGCGGCACGCCGTCGCCCAGCTGGAGACCCTGCGCTCCTACCCGTGCGTCCGGGACCGGCTCGACCGGGGCCGGCTCGCCCTGCACGCCTGGTACTACGAGGTCCACACCGGCCTCGTCAGCGCGCACCGCCCCGGCGGCGGCGCCCTGCCGTTCCCGCCCCTGTGATCCGCCCCGTGATCCGCCCGGCAGCGACAGACAAGGGACCCTCCACCGTGTTCTCCGCTCTGAAACAACCGGACGTGCTCCGCCAGGACGTCCTCGCCTCGCTCGTCGTCTTCCTCGTGGCCCTGCCGTTGTGCGTCGGCGTGGCCGTGGCCTCCGGGGTACCGGCCGAACTCGGCCTGATCACCGGCATCGTGGGCGGCCTCGTCGTGGGCGTGTTCCCCGGCAGCACCTTCCAGGTCAGCGGCCCGGCCGCCGGGCTGACGGTGCTGGTGCTCGAAGCGGTACGGGAGTTCGGGCTCGGCATGCTCGGCGTCATCGTGCTGTGCACCGGGCTGCTCCAGCTCGCCCTGGGCCTGCTGCGGTTCGGCCGCTGGTTCCGGGCCATCTCCGTCTCGGTCGTGCACGGGATGCTGGCCGGCATCGGACTCGTCCTGCTTTTCGGCCAGTTGTACACGATGGCCGGCGTCCCCGCAGCCGCGCGCCGGCCTCGACAAGATCGCCGGCGTCCCCGGCCTGCTCGGGGACGTCCTGGACGGCGGCCGGCCCGCCGTCGCCTGCGCGGTCGGCGCGGCGACGATCGCCGTGCTCGTCCTGTGGCAGCGGCTCCCGGCCCAGGTCCGGCTCGTCCCCGCGCCGCTGGCCGCGGTCGCCCTGGCCACGGCGGTGACCTGGGCGGCCGGCCTGGACGTCGCCCACGTCGCGGTGCACGGCCTGGGCGACGCGATCGACCTGCCGGGGCTGAACGACCTCGCCTCGTTCAGCGGTCCCGTGCTCGGCACCGTCGTCACCTTCGCGCTCATCGCCTCGGCCGAGACGCTGTTCAGCGCCGCCGCCGTGGACCGGATGCACGACGGGCCCCGGACGCACTACGACAAGGAGCTGCTCGCCCAGGGCGTCGGCAACATGCTGTGCGGCCTGCTCGGCGCCCTGCCGATGACCGCGGTCATCGTCCGCAGCTCGGCCAACGTCCGGGCCGGCGCCCGCACCACGCTCTCCCGTGTGCTGCACGGCGCCTGGCTGCTGGTCTTCGTGGTGGCCCTGCCGGCGGCCGTCGGCGTCATCCCGCTGCCCGCGCTGGCGGGCGTGCTGGTGCACGCGGGCTGCAAGCTCATCCCCTTCCGGGAGTTCGCCCCGCTGTGGCGAGAGCACCGCGGCGAGCTGGTGATCCTCGCGACCACCGCCGTGGGCATCCTGGCGACCAGCATGTTCGAGGGCGTCCTGTTCGGCATCCTGCTGGCCGTCGTGAAGTCCGCCTGGGAGACCTCCAAGGTGCAGGTGGACGTCCGCGAACTCACCGACGGCAGGATCCTGGCGCGCCTCACGGGCAACGCGACCTTCCTCCGCCTGCCCCGCATCATGGAGACCCTGGAGGCACTGCCCAAGGACCGTCCCATCGAGCTCGACCTGTCGGAGCTGCGCCACCTCGACCACGCCTGCCGCACCGCCCTGGAGAACTGGGCCGCGGGCCACAACGACGTCGGCACCGAACCGGTCCGGCTGCGCGAGGCGGCGGTCCGGTAGGAAGCGGGGGGACGGCCCGCGCCGTCCCCCGCCCCCGCTACCCCGCGGGAAAGTCCTCGGGTTCGAAGACCCGGCGCAGCTCGACGACCCCGTCCCGGAACGGAATCCGCTTCGCCCAGTCACGGGCCTCGTCCATCGTCTCCACCCTGATGACCCAGTAGCCGGCCATCAGTTCGCCGATCTCGGAGAACGGCCCGTCGATCACGCTCGGCGCCCCGCCCGCGAACACCACCCGCGCGCCCTCGGACGACGCCCGCAGCCCGTCGGCGGCGAGCAGCACGCCCGCCGTGGCGAGTTCGTCGTTGTACTTCCCCATCTCGGCGATCTGTTTCCCGGGTCGGGAGCACACCGGCCTCGGAGTCCTCGGTCGCCTTGACGATCATCATGACCCGCATGGGGTCCTCCTGCCGTCGCTCTGTCCTGACGGTTCCCACCATGGCCGGACACGGGGCGACAAACGCGGAGCCCCGCCGGACCGGGGTCCGGCGGGGCTCCCTGATCCGTGTGCGCGATCAGAAACTCGTCGTCGAAGGCGACCGTGCCCTCGACCGCGACCTGGTACGCGGAGGCGCGGCGCTCGAAGAAGTTGGTCAGCTCCTGGACGTTCTGCAGCTCCATGAAGGAGAACGGGTTCTCCGAGCCGTAGACCGGGGCGAAGCCCAGGCGCATCAGGCGCTGGTCGGCCACGCACTGGAGGTACTCGCGCATGGACTCGGTGTTCATGCCCGGCAGGCCGTCACCGCACAGGTCGCGGGCGAACTGGAGCTCCGCCTCGACGGCCTCCGCGAGCATGTCCTTGACCTGCTGCTGGAGTTCGTCGTCGAAGAGCTCCGGCTCCTCCTCGCGGACGGTGTCCACCACGGAGAACGCGAAGTCCATGTGCATGGTCTCGTCGCGGAACACCCAGTTGGTGCCGGTCGCCAGGCCGTGCAGCAGGCCGCGCGAGCGGAACCAGTACACGTAGGCGAACGCCCCGTAGAAGAACAGCCCCTCGATGCAGGCCGCGAAGCAGATCAGGTTGAGCAGGAAGCGACGGCGGTCGGCCTTCGTCTCCAGCCGGTCGATGCTCTCGACCGAGTCCATCCACTTGAAGCAGAACTGGGCCTTCTCCCGGATGGACGGGATGTTCTCCACCGCCGCGAACGCCTCGTTGCGGTCCTCCGGGTCGGGGAGGTAGGTGTCCAGCAGCGTCAGATAGAACTGGACGTGCACGGCCTCCTCGAAGAGCTGCCGCGACAGGTACAGCCGCGCCTCGGGGGAGTTGATGTGCTTGTAGAGCGTGAGCACCAGGTTGTTGGCCACGATCGAGTCGCCGGTCGCGAAGAACGCGACCAGGCGGCCGATCAGGTGCTGCTCGCCCGGGGAGAGCTTGGCGAGGTCGGCCACGTCGGAGTGGAGGTCGACCTCCTCCACGGTCCAGGTGTTCTTGATCGCGTCACGGTAGCGGTCGTAGAAGTCCGGGTACCGCATGGGGCGGAGGGTGAGCTCGAATCCGGGGTCGAGCAGGTTCTTCGTCTGACGCTCGGGGGCGGTCGTCATTACTGGCATGCCTCGCAGGACTCGGGGTTTTCCAGGGAGCAGGCGATGGCGTCGGCGTCGGGGGGCCGACTGCTGGGCGGGTACCTCGACAAGAACAGCGGCGGTGCCGGCCGACCGCGCGATCCGGGTCGCCGGGCGCGAACGCAGGTAGTACGTGGTCTTGATGCCCTGCTTCCAGGCGTACGCGTACATCGAGCTGAGCTTGCCGATAGTGGGCGCGGCCATGAACAGGTTGAGGGACTGGCTCTGGTCGAGGTACGGCGTGCGGGCCGCGGCCATGTCGATCAGGGCGCGCTGCGGGACCTCCCAGGCGGTGCGGTAGAGGTCGCGCACCTCCTGCGGGATCCACCGCATGTCCTGGACCGAGCCGTTGGCGTCCGTCAGCGCGTCGCGGGTGGTGCGGTCCCACACGCCGAGCTTCTTCAGGTCCTCCACCAGGTAGGTGTTGACCTGGAGGAACTCACCGCTGAGCGTCTCGCGCTTGAAACAGGTTGGAGACCTGCGGCTCGATGCACTCGTAGACGCCCGCGATGGACGCGATCGTCGCCGTCGGCGCGATGGCCAGCAGCAGCGAGTTGCGCATGCCGACGGAGGCGATCCGGGCGCGCAGCGCGTCCCAGCGCTCCGCCCAGGTGGGCTCGGTGTTGGGGTAGTGGTCCGGGTGCAGCACACCGCGCGCGGTGCGGGTGGCGGACCAGGCCTCGTGCGGGCCGTGCCGCTCGGCGAGGTCGGCCGACGCCTCGTACGCCGCGAGCATGATCCGCTCGGAGATCCGGGTGGACAGCGCCTTCGCCTCGGGGGAGTCGAAGGGCAGGCGCAGCCGGAAGAAGACGTCCTGGAGACCCATCAGGCCCAGACCGACCGGCCGCCAGCGGGAGTTGGAGGCGCCCGCCTGCTCGGTCGGGTAGAAGTTGATGTCCACGACGCGGTCGAGGAAGGTCACGGCGGTGCGGACGGTGCGGTCGAGCCGCTCCCAGTCCATCTCGCCGTCGGCGCCCAGGTGGGCCGCGAGGTTGACCGAACCCAGGTTGCAGACCGCGGTCTCGCCGTCGTTCGTGACCTCCAGGATCTCCGTGCAGAGGTTGGAGGAGTGGACGACCTGGCCGGGCTCGGCGGTCTGGTTGGCGGTGCGGTTGGCGGCGTCCTTGAACGTCATCCAGCCGTTGCCGGTCTGCGCGAGCGTCCGCATCATGCGGGCGTAGAGCACCCGGGCCGGGATGGTCTTGACGGCCTTGCCCGCGGCCTCGTATGCGCGGTACGCGGCGTCGAACTCGTCGCCGTAGAGGTCCACCAGGTCCGGGGTGTCCGCCGGGGAGAACAGCGACCACTCGGCGTCCGCCTCGACCCGGCGCATGAACTCGTCCGGGATCCAGTGCGCGATGTTGAGGTTGTGCGTGCGGCGCGCCTCCTCACCGGTGTTGTCGCGGAGCTCCAGGAACTCCTCGATGTCCGCGTGCCACGTCTCCAGGTAGACGCAGGCCGCGCCCTTGCGCCGGCCGCCCTGGTTGACGGCCGCGACCGAGGCGTCGAGGGTGCGCAGGAACGGCACGATGCCGTTGGAGTGCCCGTTGGTGCCGCGGATCAGCGAACCGCGGGAGCGGATGCGGGAGTACGACAGGCCGATGCCGCCCGCGTGCTTCGACAGCCGCGCCACCTGGTGGTAGCGGTCGTAGATCGAGTCCAGCTCGTCCAGCGGCGAGTCCAGCAGGTAGCAGGACGACATCTGGGGGTGCCGCGTACCGGAGTTGAAGAGCGTGGGGGAGGACGGGAGGTACGAGAGCGTGCTGGTGAGGCGGTAGAGCTCGGCGACGTCCTCCAGCGCCCGCTCCGAGTGGTCCTCGGCCAGGCCGCAGGCCACGCGCAGCAGGAAGTGCTGCGGGGTCTCGATCACGTTCCGGGTGATCGGGTGGCGGAGCAGGTAGCGGCTGTGCAGGGTGCGCAGGCCGAAGTAGCCGAAGCGGTCGTCGGCGCCGTCGGTCAGGGCGGCGTCCACCAGCGCGTCCAGCCGCCGGGCGTGGGTGCGCACGAAGGCGGCGGTGTCGTCGGCGATCAGGCCCTCGCGGTGCCCGGTCTCCACGGAGGCGGAGAAGGAGACCGCGCCCTGCCCGGCCGCCTCCTGGGCGATGGCGAGCGTGAGGAGGCGCGCGGCGAGCCGCGAGTACTCGGGCTCCTCGCCGATCAGCCCGGCCGCGGCCTCGGTGGCCAGCGAGCGCAGTTCGGCCTCGTCCGATCCGGCGTGCCGGCCGCGCAGCGCGGCGGCGGCGACCTTGCCGGGGTCGGTGGCGGGGAGGTCGGCGGTGAGTTCCGTCAGGGTGCGCAGCAGCGCGGTCCCGGGGCCGTCGGCGGATGCCGCCGCCTGCGCTGAGACCGGATCGACGGGCGCGATCGTCACGTGTTGCTCTCCCTCACTCGGCTGGAGGCCGCTCGGGAGCGCACGGGGCCGCGCACGGGCATGCGGGGCACCGTACGAGGCGTACGGGAGCATGCGCGCAGGCGTCCACCGGCCCAACCCTCGAGGCCCGGACGTGTTCGACACCGCACGCCGGTGGACCGGCGAGGGCGCACTGTCGTCAGGTCTTCGGACTGCTGTGTGGGCGCAATGTGCCCACACGTACACCGTTGCGGGACAGTTCCGGATTTCCACCGGATTCCCCTGCGGCGACAGCGAGGACGAGCATACATCTAGTGGCGACGGTGGCGTGTACCCCCACATGTTGTGTCGGCGCGTCATGAGGTGGTCGCGGAATGTGCTAACGGGTGCGCCGCCGGGGGCGGTTTCCCGGGCCGCGTTCGCGTCCGTGACGGGCCGGCGCGAGGCAGGGCGGGGGAACGGGGGCGTCGTTTCGCGAATGCGTAGCCGCGGGGCGCGTGGCGGTGGCGCGTCCTCGGCCGGGCGCGGGCCGCGGCCGGCCGGCACTGACTTTTGTCATCTCCGGCCGGTGACGGGCGGATCTGCCGCCGGGGGGCGGGGGCCGGAATGATCGTGGGTGTCGGACGGGACGGCGACACCACGACAGGGGCGGACATCATGAGCGGGACCATCACCGAGCAGCAGACCGGGATCGAGGCCGGGGCCGGGCAGGGCGTGCCCGACCCGGAGCTGAAGCCGCTTCCGGTGTGGTTCTTCGCCTTCGAGGGGGCCATGGGGGCCGCCTTCGACCTCTACAAGGCGTGGGACGGGGCCTGGATGGTCCTCGCCGGGCTGGGGGCGGTGAACGTCGCGGTGGGGCTGACGGTCCTGCGGCGGCGCAGGAAGCTGCTCAAGGCCCTGCTGAAGAACTCCCGCACCCGGAAGATCCTCTTCGGGCTCATCGGGCTGCGGGTCGCGCTGCACGTCGTGCTCGGGGCCGTGGGTGCCACCGTCGAGTCGGCGGCCGGTCATCTGGCCCTGGGGCTGGTGATGTCCGCGCTGACGGTGGGGCTGCTCTGGTTCGACCAGCGGGTCTCTTTCCGGGCGCTCGGTCTGACGCCGTCCGGTACGGCCGCCTGAGGGGGGCGGAGGGGAACGGTGGGGCCCGTGGTGCGCTCGCGCACCACGGGCCCCACCGTTTCCAGGTGACCGTTTCTCAGTGACCGCCCGGTGCCCCCGCCGTGGCCGGCGGCAGCTCCACCGCCACGTCCGGGTCGCCCGCGTCCGCCGTGTAGTCCGCGGGCTTCGTCTCGTCCACCCCGTCCGGGGCCTTCACGGCCTTGAGGACCAGCGTCAGCACGACCGCGACGGCGACGTTCAGGGCGAAGGCCGTCAGGCCGATGTAGCCCTTCTCCCCGATGAACGGGATGAGGTTGGTGTTGCCGAAGTGGTCCTGCGTGGCGCTCGGCGTCTCGTACGCCCGCCACGTCCCGTACGCCATGCCCACGGCCCAGCCGGCCAGCAGGGCCCAGCGGTGGAACCAGCGGGTGAACAGGCCGCCCACCAGGGCGGGGACGGTCTGGAGGATCCAGATGCCGCCCAGCAGCTGGAAGTTGATGGCCACGGTCTTGTCCATGGTGAGGACGAAGACCAGCGCGCCCACCTTCACCAGGAGGGACGCCAGTTTGGACACCTTCGCCTCGTGCTCGGGCGTCGCGTCCTTGCGCAGGAAGTCCTTGTAGATGTTGCGGGTGAAGAGGTTCGCCGCGGCGATGGACATGATGGCCGCCGGGACGAGGGCGCCGATGCCGATGGCCGCGAAGGCCACGCCCGTGAACCAGTCGGGGAACATGTCGTCGAAGAGCTGCGGAATGGCCAGCTGGCCGTTCTTCACCTTGATCCCGGCCGCGACCGCCATGAATCCCAGCATGGCCAGCAGACCCAGCATCAGTGAATAGAGCGGAAGGATCGTGGTGTTGCGCCGGATGACGTTCCGGTTCTTGCTGGAGAGGACCGCCGTCACCGAGTGCGGATAGAGGAACAGCGCCATCGCGGAGCCCAGCGCGAGGGTCGCATAGGCCCATTGCGCGTCGGGCCCGGGGACGAGGGCGCCGCGCGGCTTCCCGGTCGCCGGATTCTTCGTGGAGAACGCCTCGCCCGCCTTGGCGAAGACGTCGTGGAATCCGCCGAGCTTCATCGGGATGTAGATGATGGCGACCGCGATGACGATGTAGATCAGCGCGTCCTTGACGAAGGCGATGAGCGCCGGCGCCCGCAGCCCCGAGGAGTAGGTGTAGGCGGCCAGGACGCCGAAGGCGATGAGCAGCGGCAGGTCCTTCATGAACCAGTTGGAGCCGCCGCCCACCCCCATCACGTCCAGCACCGCCTGGATCCCGACCAATTGGAGCGCGATGTACGGCATCGTCGCGAGAATGCCCGTGAGGGCGAGGGCCAGCGAAAGCCCCTTGGAGCCGAACCGGCCGCGCACGAAGTCCGACGAGGTGACGTAGCCGTGCCGGTGGGAGACCGACCACAACCGCGGCAGGAACGTGAACACCAGCGGATAGCAGAGAATGGTGTACGGCACGGCGAAGAATCCCGCCGCCCCGCCCGCATAGATGGCCGCCGGAACCGCGACGAAGGTGTACGCGGTGTAGAGGTCGCCGCCCAGCAGGAACCAGGTGATCCAGGTCCCGAAGGAACGCCCGCCCCAGGCCCCACTCGTCGAGGTTGTCCGCGTTCTCGGCCCGCCGCCATTTCGCGGCCATGAACCCCATGACCGTCACGGCGAGGAAGAAGACGACGAAACACCGTGAGGGCGACTCCGTTGACGCCGTGCCTCATCGCCGCTCACCGCCCTTCCGGGCGCGTTCGTTGCGGCGCACGAGCACGTACGCGACGGTGGTCAGCGCGGTGGATATGAGCACCCACAGCATCTGGTACCAGTAGAAGAACGGAATGCCGATCAACTCCGGTGTCGGCCGGGCATAGGAGTCGACCCAGAGCATCGCCCCCGAACGGCAGGGCGAGGCAGACGCCCGCCACGATCAGCGGGAAGGTCACGACAGGTCTGCGCCTGTCCTCGGCGGGTGGTTCGGACATGCGATGGCTCCGTCCCCGTGTGGTGAACGCGCACGGCGCGATCACTCGCGTAATGCGCACGAAATCTAGGGGAGGGATCCTCCGGGCGTCACCCCCTGTCCGGATATCGGTATGGCAATGTCAAGTCGGGCCGCGCGGCGGTGGCTTGAGCCCGAAGGGTGCGGACCGCCCCGCCCGTAGGCTTGCGTGCATGACACAAGAGCCCTTTGACCTCGTCATCTTCGACTGCGACGGCGTGCTGGTGGACAGCGAGCGGATCGCCGTCCGGGTGGACGCCCGGATGCTGGCGGACCTCGGCTGCCCCTTTACGGAGGAGGAGATCGTCGAGCGGTTCCTGGGGGGCGTCGGACGGAGAACTCGGCCGCGCGGTGGAGGAGCGGCTCGGACGGAAGCTGGAACCGGGCTGGTGGACGCCGTACCAGCGGTGGTACCAGGACGCGTACGACGCGGAGTTGACGGCGGTGGACGGGGTCGCCGAGGCGCTCAAGGAGATCTTGCTTCCCATCTGCCTCGCCTCCAACGGGCGTCACGAGAAGATCGCCCGCAATCTGCGCACGACGGGCCTCTCCGAGCACTTCGAGGGGGCGCGTCTTCAGCGCCCACGACGTGGCCCGGGGCAAGCCGGCCCCGGACCTCTTCCTGCACGCGGCCCGGACCATGGGCGTGGAGCCGTCGCGGTGCGCGGTGGTGGAGGACAGCCGCTACGGCGTGCGGGCGGCGCGGGCCGCGGGCATGCGGTCGTTCGGCTACTGCGGCGGCCTGACGCCGGCGGAGTGGCTGGCGGGGGAGGGGACGGTGGTCTTCGACGACATGCGGGCCCTGCCGGGGCTGCTGGGGGTGTGAGGGCGCCCGGGGCGGAGCCCCCGCCCATCGCGCGAAGCGCGGCTCACCCGGCTGGTGGCCGAACTGTGCGAGCGGAGCGCGGAGTTCGCACGGGAGGGCGGGTGGCGGTGCGTCAGGATCAGAGGAAGTCGGCGTGGAGCGCGGGCGGTACCTCGGCCGCGTACTCCGTCGGCCGTCCGCGGTCTTCCGCGCGCAGGCGCTCCAGCAGTTCGTTCTGCGGGCGGTAGAAACAGGAGCCGCACCGTTCGGTGCCCAGCGGGTCCGTCGCCTCCCAGGCGGCGCGGGCGTCGCCGTCGAGGACGTCCGTCCAGCCGGCGGTGACCACGTCGCCGGTCCGGTAGCGGCTGTCGGTCCGCACCTGCGGACAGGGGTAGAGGTGGCCGTCGGCGGCGACGGTCGCGGTGAAGCGGCTGTAGTGGCAGCGGTGGAAACTCCCGCCCGCGGTGTGCGAGGTGCGGTCGTCGCGGGTCACGTGGACCTCGAAGTCCCGCGCGGCGAGGTGCGCGGCCTCCTCCAATGCGGTGGCCTCGTCCGGGCCGTCCGTGCCGGGTCCGGCCTCGAAGCGGATGTAGTGCGCCCCGGCGCCGCGGGCCGCGCGGACCGCGGGCAGGATCCCGGCCCGGTTCCGTTCGCCGATCCGGTAGTGGAAGCCGATGCGGAAGTCCGGGTCGATGGCCGACTGCCGCAGCCGGCCGACGTCGTCGAGGAGCACCGCGTCGTGCGCGAACGCGACGCGGGGCCCAGGTGTGGGTGGAGGCGACGCACTCGGCGACGTCCGGCCGGCCGAGGCGGCTGCCGTCGGTCACCAGCCCCAGCCGCAGCCCGGCCTCGTGGCCCGCGTCGCAGACGGCCGCGTACCCGGGGTGCGCGGTCGGCTCGCGGCCGCCGCGAAACGACACCGCCCGGCCGTCGGGCCGCCGCGAACCCGCGCAGCAGGCGCACGGCGTCGTCGGTGGAGAGGCCGTCCCCGGGGACCGTCGGGGGCCAGCGCGACGCGCAGGTGGACGGGGCGGAGCCGGTCCCCGTCCACGAAACGGCGCAGGAGCGTGCCGTGGGCGAGGAGCTTGTCCGGGGAGAGCGCCGGGCCGAGGCCGACGGCTTCGGCCGGCGGGGCGGCGGGGTCCCGGCCGGGGGCGCGGGTCGGGGCGGGTTCCTCCCGCCTCGTACCGGGCCCGTTCGGGCCGGCCGGGGAACCGTCGGGTGGGAGCCCCGCCGCTTCGGCGGGTGGGTGATGTCACGATCGTCCTCATCGCAGAGCCAGAGGGTCGGCGGCCGTGACACTATGAGCCGCCGTCATGGGCGTCAATAGGCATAGACCAGGGGTCGGGCGGCTGGTGGGCGCGGGCGGGTGGCCGTATCCGGACGTTCCGCTCCCGCCTTGGACGCTGTGGCGGCCCTGCCCTCTGTCGGCTGTCGCGCAGTCGTGCCAGGTTGTGTTGTCCCGGGGATGCCCCCGGACTCCCGGCCCGATCCGGGTCTGCGGTCCGCTGCTCCGTCGGCCGCCGCGTTGTCCCGGGGGCCCGGGGGATAACTCCCGGGCTCCCGGCCCGAGCGGGGCCCCGGCCCGCAGCCGCGCCACGCTGCGTTGTCCTGGGGGTGACCCCCGGACCCCCAGCCGATCCGGGTTCCCCGGCCCGCCGCTCCGTCGGCCGCCGCAGCCGCGCCACGCTGCGTTGTCCCGGGGGTGACCCCCGGACCCCCAGCCGATCCGGGTTCCCCGGCCCCGCCGCTCCGTCGGCCGCCGCAGCCGCGCCACGCTGCGTTGTCCCGGGGGTGACCCCCGGACCCCCAGCCGATCCGGGTCCCCCGCCCCCCGCTACTCCGTAGGCCGCCGCAGCCGCGCCACGAACTTGTAGCGGTCGCCCCGGTAGACCGACCGCACCCACTCCACCGGCCGGCCCTCCGCGTCCAGCGAGTGACGCGCGAGAGCATCAGCATCGGCAGGCCCGTGTCCGTGCCCAGCAGGCCCGCCTCCCGGGGCGTGGCGAGCGAGGTCTCGATCGTCTCCTCGGCCTCGGCGAGGCGGACGTCGTAGACCTCGGCCAGCGCCGTGTAGAGCGAGGTGTACTTCACCAGGTTCCGGCGCAGCGCCGGGAAGCGCTTCGCGGACAGGTGGGTGGTCTCGATGGCCATCGGCTCACCGCTGGCCACCGCGCAGCCGCTCGATGCGCAGCACGCGGCCGCCCGGGACGATGTCCAGCAGCGAGGCGAGCCGGTCGTCGGCGGTGACGTAGCCGATGTCGAGGAGCTGGGAGGTGGGTTCGAGGCCCTGGGCCCGCATGTCCTCCGTGTAGGAGGTCAGTTGCAGCGCCTGCGAAACCTTGGGTTTCGCGACGAATGTCCCCTTGCCCTGGATGCGCTCCAGACGCCCCTCGACCACCAGCTCCTGGAGGGCCTGACGGACCGTCGTGCGCGAGGTGTCGAACTCCGCGGCGAGCGTGCGCTCCGGGGGCACCGGTGTGCCGGGTGGAAGGGTTTCGGTCATCTCCAGCAGATGGCGTTTGAGCCGGTAGTACTTGGGGACGCGCGCGATCCGCGCACCGCCCGCGGTGCCTCCGCCCTCCGTCGTCCCGCCCTCGGTCGCCATGGCGCGCCTTCCCGACTCCGATCCTGCTGCCGTCACCGGCTCCTCCGTCCATCGCCGTCACATGGTGGCACGGGCACAGCCCGAGGGGACCGGAGATGTCCTGGTCGTCCTCAGGTGTCGGTCCGGTAACGGAGCCGACAGCGACTCTTATACACCCTTGACACCCCAAAAGGTCTAGGCAAGCTGCGGGCACTGGTCTAAACCATTAAAGACCACTTTTCGGTCCTTGAGGAGAGTGCTGTGAAGCGTGGGCTCATAGCGGCGACGGGTGTCGCGGCCTTGTTGGTGAGTGTGGCTGCTTGTGGGTCCGACAAGGACGACAAGGATTCCGGTTCGGGGGACTCCAAGGGCAAGACGCTCACGGTCTGGTTCATGGACGGCTCGAACCCGCCCGGCTGGACGAAGTCGGTCCAGGCCGAGTTCGAGCAGAAGACCGGCGCCAAGCTCGACGTCCAGGTCCAGAAGTGGGACGGCATCCAGCAGAAGCTCACCACCGCGCTCTCCGAGTCCACCCCGCCGGACGTCTTCGAGGTCGGCAACACCCAGACCCCCTCCTACGCGGAGACCGGCGGCCTCGCCGAACTCGGCGACCTGAAGAAGGAGATCGGCAAGGACTGGACCGAGTCCCTCAACAAGCCGTCCGTCTTCGACGGGACGCAGTACGCCGCCCCCTGGTACGCCGCCAACCGCGTCGTCATCTACAACAAGAAGATCTGGGCCGACGCGGGCATCAAGGACGTGCCGAAGACCCGCGCCGACTTCCTCAAGGACCTTGAGGCGATCCAGAAGAAGGGCGACGCCGAGCCGCTCTATCTCCCGGGCCAGAACTGGTACTTCTTCACCGGTCTGACCGTCGGCACCGGCGCCGACCTGGTGAAGAAGGACGGCAGCAAGTACGTCTCCAACCTCGCCGACCCCAAGGTCACCAAGGCGATGGAGATCTACAAGCAGTACCAGGCGTTCAGCAAGGCGCCCAAGGACAAGGACGAGGCCACCCCGCAGCAGGCCGACATCTTCGCCAAGGGCAAGACCGGCGCGTTCATCGGCATGGGCTGGGAGGCGGCCACCGCGATCAAGGCCAACCCCCAGATCGAGAAGGACCTGGGCTACTTCACGATCCCGGGCGAGAGCGCGGACAAGCCCGAGGGCGTCTTCCTCGGCGGCTCCAACCTGGCGATCGCCGAGCGCAGCAAGAAGAAGGAACTCGCCGAGGAGTTCCTGAAGATCGCGCTGTCCGACAAGAACGAGGGCGCGCTGGCCAAGGAGGTCGGTTCGATCCCCAACAAGGACGCGCTGCTGGCGAGCCTGAAGGGCAACGCGGCCGCCGAGGCCGCCGCTCCGGCCGCCAAGGGCGGCGGCACCACCCCGCTGATCCCCGAGTGGGCCGCGGTGGAGAACGCTCCCAACCCGATCAAGGCGTACATGACCGCCGTTCTCAACGGCAAGTCGCCGGAGGACGCGGCCAAGCAGGTCGAGGGCGACATCAACAAGCGCCTCAGCCAGAAGCAGTGACCGGGCGGCCGGGGACGAGGGCGGTGGTCCGTCCGCGTCCACCGGCCCGGCCCGACGCAACACCGTGCAAGTGAACAGGGGAGAAGGCGGACGACGATGTCAGCGCAGACCGAAGAGGTGGCGGCCGGGGCCGCGCCGCCGGCCGGCAAGGGCGGGTCGCCGCCCCGCGCGTCGTGGCGGTGAGGGGAGGGCCGGGAGCGCCGTCCCGTATCTGCTGATCCTCCCCGCGGCCGTCTTCACCGTGCTGCTGCTCGGCTGGATCATGGTCGAGAACGGCCTGCTGTCGTTCCAGAACCTCAACCGGCGGCAGCTCATCCGGCGCACCACCGAGTGGACCGGGCTGAGCAACTACACCGACACGCTGGGCAATTCCGAGTTCTGGCGCGTGACCCTGCGGTCGATCGTGTTCACCGCCGCCAACGTGGTGCTGATCATGCTGATCGGCTGTCTGATCGGACTGCTGCTCGCCCGGCTGGGCAAGAAACTGCGGCTGTTGCTCTCGCTGGGGCTCGTGCTGGCCTGGGCGATGCCCACCGTCGCCGCGACCACCGTCTTCCAGTGGCTGTTCGCCCAGCGCTTCGGCGTCGTCAACTATGTGCTGGACCGGCTGGGCTGGCACTCGATGGCCCGACTACAACTGGACCGGCGGGCAGTTCTCCACCTTCTTCGTCATCACCGTGCTGATCGTCTGGCAGTCCGTGCCGTTCGTCGCGATCAACCTCTACGCGGCGACGACCACCATCCCCAAGGAGCTCCACGAGGCCGCCGCGCTCGACGGCGCCGGCGTATGGAAGCGGTTCACCTCGGTGACCTTCCCCTTTCCTCAAGCCCTTCTTCCTGGCGACGACGTTCCTCGAAGTCATCTGGATCTTCAAGTCGTTCACCCAGGTCTTCGTCATCAACGAGGGCGGTCCGGACCGGCTCACCGAGGACGCTGCCGGTCTACGCGTTCGTCGAGGGCATGAACAACCAGCACTTCGGCATGGGTTCGGCCATCTCCATCCTCACCATCCTCATCCTGGTGACGATGTCGGCCTACTACCTGCGCCTGGTGCTCAAGCAGGAGGAGGACGAACTGTGAGGCGCTCCCTGTTCGGCCGGATCTGGCCGGGGGCGACGGCGGTCGTCCTGTTCCTGGGCTTCGTCTTCCCGGTCTACTGGATGTTCGCCACGGCCTTCAAGGCCAACAAGGACATCGTCGGCGGACACCCCCGTCTGGTTCCCCACCAGCCCCACCACCGAGCACTTCCGGCGGGGCCGTCGAGGCCGACGGCTTCTGGACGTTCGTCGCCAACTCGCTGATCACCACGGTCGTCGCCGTCCTGCTGTCGCTGGTCATCGCCCTGCTGGCGTCCTTCGCCATCGCGCGGATGCGGTTCCGCGGGCGGCGCGGCTTCATCCTGGTGATGATGATGGCCCAGATGGCGCCCTGGGAGGTCATGGTCATCGCGTACTACATGCTGGTGCGCGACGGCGACATGCTGAACAGCCTGCCGCCGCTCATCGCCATCTATACGCTCTGCGTGCTGCCGTTCACCGTCCTGACGCTGCGCGGCTACGTGGCCGCCGTGCCCAAGGAGCTGGAGGAGTCGGCGATGGTGGACGGGTGCACCCGGCCGCAGGCCTTCCGCAAGGTGATCTTCCCGCTGCTGGCGCCCGGGCTGATGGCGACTTCGCTGTTCGGCTTCATCACCACCTGGAACGAGTTCCCCTACGTCCTCATCCTGAGCAAGGACCCCTCGGCACAGACGCTGCCGCTGTGGCTCACCGGGTTCCGCACCACGTTCGGCGACGACTGGGGCGCCACGATGGCCGCCTCCTCGCTCTTCTCGCCGTCCCGATCCTCATCCTCTTCGTCATCCTCCAGCGCAGGGCCGTTGGAGGCCCTGACCTCCGGCGCAGTGAAGGGCTAGCACTACATCCATGGACACGCTGACCCGTGACGCCCTGACCGTCCTCCAGCCGGGCTTCACCGGCACGACCGCCCCCGACTGGCTGCTGCGGCGGCTCGGCGAAGGGCTCGCCTCCGTCGGGCTGTTCGGCCGCAACATCGCCTCGCCCGAGCAACTGGCCGCCCTCACCGCCGCGCTGCGCGCCGAGCGGGAGGACGTGCTGGTGGCGATCGACGAGGAGGGCGGGGACGTCACCCGCCTGGAAGTCCGCACCGGCTCCTCGTTCCCCGGCAACCTGGCGCTCGGCGCGGTGGACGACACCGCGCTGACCCGGGCGGTCCGCCGGGGAACTGGGCCGCCGGCTCGCCGCCTGCGGGGTCAACCTCAACTGGGCGCCGTCCGCGGACGTCAACTCCGATCCCGACAACCCGGTCATCGGCGTGCGGTCGCTCGGGGCGACCCGGGGCTCGTCGCCGCACACCGCCGCCTACGTCGAGGGCATGCAGGCGGGGGTGTCGCGACGTGCGCAAGCACTTCCCCCAGGCACGCGCACACGTCGGTCGACTCGCAGCACCACGACATGCCGCGGATCGACGTCGGTCCGCGGACGCTGGAGGAAACGGGAGCTGGTGCCCTTCCGGGCGGCCGTCGCGGCGGCACGAAGGCCGTGATGAGCGCGCACATCTGCTGTCACCCCAGCGCTCGACCCGCGGCTGCGGCCATGCCACGCTCCGAGCGCTGCGTGCACGGGCTGCTGCACGGGCTGCTGCGTGCGCACGCGAGAAGGGCGGGCTCGCGGTTCGACGGGCTGATCGTCACCGACGGCATGGAGATGCGGGCCATCGCGGACGGCTACGGCATCGAGCGGGGAGCGTCATGGCCGTGGCCGCCGGCTCGCCGACGCGATCTGCGTGGGGGGTGGGCTGGCGGACGAGGGGGACGTGCTGCGGTTGCGCGACGCGGCTGGTCCGGGCCGTGCGGGAGAGGGGAGTTGAGCGAGGAGAGGCTCGCGGAGGCGCGGAGCGGGTGCGGGGGCTGGCGCCTGGGCGGTTCGGCGCGGGTGCTGCCGTCGCCCCCGCGCCCGGGGTGGGGCTCGCCGCCAGCGCGGGGGCGCTGCGCGTGACGCTTCGGCCGTGCCTCCCGCTCGATGGCCCGTGTACGTCGCCGGCGTTCACCCGTGGCGAACATCGCGGTCGGCGACGAGACGCCGTGGGCGTGGGCGCGGAGCTGGAACGGCTGCTGCCCGGACGTCGAGCGGGACGTACGGCCGGGAGACGAGCTTCGGTGGACGCCGTCCTCCGGCGGCGGGGGACGGCGGCGGGTCGTCGCCGTGTGTGGTCGCGATGTGCACCGGACGGGTGGATGGCGGGGGTGTTGGGGGCGTTGGTGGAGAGTGCGGCGATATGGACGACGGATCGTGGTGGATCGATGGGCTGGCAATCAAGGGCTGGAAGCGGCTGTGGGGGCGGTGCTGGCGATGTGGGCGACTGCATGGTTGGCTGGCGTGGCGGGAGTAGTGCGGGGTGGCGACGGCGGAGATGATCGCGCGGGTGCTGACGGCTTCTGAGGGGTGAGCTTTGTGCCCGCGGCCGGAAAACATCCCTCGCCCTTTCACCGTTCTAGCTGCTGCCCTGGGGGGCTGGCGGCGCCGCCTGAGTGGGAAAGTCTGTAGGGGGTAGGGGGAAAGATGCGGCTTCGGAGGGCCCCTTGAAGGCGACTCTGCAGGGCGGCTGTCCTCATAGTCGGCGCCGAGCGGCGTGGGTGCTGATTCATGTCGCGGCGTCCGGCGTTGAAGGAAGGGGTGGCGGGGCCAGGGGGGGCACTAAGCACCCAGGGGTCAATTACGCCGCGACGCGGCGTGCGGGTAGGTGCGCGTTCGACGAGAGCGTCTATCGTTCTGGGCTGAGTGGGCTGGACCATTCGCAGCGGCCCTGTGCCAGGGGATCCAAGGTCGCGGCGCTTCGCCCCTCGTAGCGATTCGCTCGGCGGAAGTTAAGGTCCGCCAGCTGAGCTCGGGACGCCGTCGCGTTCGTCACGTAGGGCTTCACCGTGGCGCGTGGCAGGGTCCGGCTAGCGGTCAGCGGGCCCGGAGGCGGGAGAGCGATGGTAGCGGAGACCTGGGCGCCTCGACCGTAATGCGGGCGGGCTGTTACGAGCCAGAGATCAGGATGGCCATTTGCTCGGGTCGGGCCGTGAGCCAGCATGACCGAGGGTGAGCAGGGGCAGTCCTCCTACGGATCGGGTAGCTTTTGGAGTGGCCCATGGGTGTATGATCCGAGTGTTGGGAAAGAAGTCGGTGGGTGCTCGTCGTGAATGTCTTCTAGTACGAATAAGGCGGGGGCGTTTGTCTCTAGTCGCGGCGTCTGCTCGGTTCACGCGCTTTTGATGCGGGTCGCCGGGAGAGCTGTAGGGAGTGGAACTTTGAGGGCTCGTTGAAGCCGGCGTATCATTGGTGGTTAATGAATGTGGGCGCGTCGGTGGGGGCGCGATGCTGCCAGCAGCACTGGGTAGGTCAGCTACAGTCCAGGCCTGCGCCTCCAGCCATTGGCGGCCGCGGGAGTCGTGAATAGATGCGTCGGCTAATGGCGGCCTCTGGACGATGCCATGCGGGGCGTTCTGTCCCAGTGCGGGGCACAGATGAAAGGTAGACTCGGTCTAGTCGAAGTGAGACCTGGGGGCAGAGGGGCGTCACCGGGCTACACTACGACTGAGCGGGCCTGCCAAAGCTTAGTACTAGCCGTGGTAGCCGTAGACTTGGCTGGGGATGGTGGCTGGGGCCGGATCTAGGCGCGCACGTAGCCTCGTCAGAGGTGGCGTAAATGTCGGGCGCGCGAGGGGTGCCGGAGCGGGCGCCGGGAAGGCGGCGACGGCCTGGGGCATTGCACGCCAGCCGGCTGTTCGTAGCACGCAGCGTGCGGCGTCGAGGCGCGGTCGGCAAAGCTGAGGGGGGGGGCGCGGAGCGCCGAGGGGGTAGGAGCGTCGGCTTGAGCGGCTGTCCAAGCTAGGGTCGGCGACACGGCCCCGGCGTCGCATGAGTCAAATGGCTTGCGCGCACTTGGCCTATGCGCTCTGCGGGAGTCGAATGAGCAGGGATACTAATCCACGCATGGGAGTTGTGGGCCTAGGTCTATACTTGGGATGGGGGTGGGTATTTAGGGAGCCAATCAGACAGAGAAGCGGTTAAGGAGGCCGGGGCGTGGCGGAGGTCGCCGTCGGCGCTTTACTGGCAGGGGTTGCGCGCCCGGTCGCGACCGTATCACTGGTCCTCCGTCACCTGTCAGCGTGGCCGTCGGGGGGCGTTATGGGCGAGGTATAGCTCGGGCTTACCCAGGCCGTCGGCTATCTTCTCGGTCTCGGGACAGTCAGTGCCAGGCTCTCTTGAGTGCCGGGTGACGGGCTTCGGTCACCGCGACTGCTGCCATCGGGGCCGCCGCGTTGGCCTGCGGCGGGCGCAGTTCAGTCCGGTCGTTGGTTGTTGGCGGTCGTCGACCACGAAGTAGAGCCGGGGAGTCCACCGGGCGTTGACCGTGGATGCTCGGGGGGGGGGTCGCGGCTCCACTTGCATCCTTGCGGAAGGGTTCACTAGGTGAAGACGTCGTCTAGAGGCGTCGCCTCTTGGTAGGGACATGGCGTATGGACGTTAGTCAGTCTGGCGGTTCGATTGTTCCGCTCTGGGGGGCTGCGGGTAGATGGGGCCGTCGATGATGTTGAGCTTCACGGTGCGGTGAGATGAACCGTGGT
Source organism: Streptomyces thioluteus (assembly GCF_039535865.1). Lineage (NCBI taxonomy): Bacteria > Bacillati > Actinomycetota > Actinomycetes > Kitasatosporales > Streptomycetaceae > Streptomyces > Streptomyces thioluteus. The sequence continues at coordinate 1,197 of NZ_BAAAXZ010000062.1, read as the reverse complement.
TGCGGGGCGCATGCGTCAGAGGGTTGGCATGTCTGGTGAATCGAAGAACGTGGGGTGCCTATGGGTGTTGCAGTAGTCGCGAAGATGTTACGGCTGCTGAGTCGAACTTCGCTCTCAGGGGGGTCTCAGTTGCAGTTCGGCCAGCCGAGCTAGCGCGGCTTGCGCGGCACCGGACATGGACGTCCCGCGTCTGTTGACTGGCAGGATGGTCTGGCACCCAGGGCCGCTACCGGGCGTGCTCGTCGCTAAGCAGGCGGGCCCACAGAGGACTAACCCGCGATCGGGCCGGCTACGCTGTAGACTTCAAGGGCTGGGCGAGAGTACGGCTGAAGGAGGATGCGCGCACGCTCGGCTCGTATCGGCAACGCGAGCCGTCTCGCCACGCGGGCGGCTGCTTCTCGGCGGATCAGTTCGTCCAAAGTGCTCGTATGTGCTAAAGCATAGCCGGTCGAACCTAGAGTACCGTGAGGGCGCCCCCCGTCCTCTCGTCGCGGCGACACGGCTCCGAGACTCCGCTTCTTACATGGACCGGATGGGCCAAACTTTGTGTTTTCGGGGGCGCCACCGCCCGTCTCGGTGCATTGCCGTCTGTGTGCGGGCCATTGACGCGCGCGCATGGGTAGGTCCGCGCGCCACTCTTTCTGCTAGCGTTGGGATGTTACTATAGTGAAAAATCGTTAGCTAGAGTTATTTATCTAAAAAAAAAGGCGAGCGGTTTTTTTTTTATTAGGCTATAGGTATATTGTGCGGCATGGGGCAACGAAAGGCAAGAGCGTGGGGCGCCCTTAAGGTCCTAGGTCTTCGTGAGGCCGAAAAGCGACCGGCCACTCGAACGAGCGGTCGATGGTCTCTACTGTATCGCATGGTGAGGCACGGCTCCAGAGGCGCAGGACGCTCGCATCGGCGGACCGACCTGCACCTCGTGGTGCATGGGGTCATGAACGGGGGTCGCACACAGGCAAACCTCTTACTGCCGCGTTTGCGGGCGAGCAATGAGGAGGCGTCGTCTGTTGGTCGGCTCCGTCTGGATCTGTTCGAGGAGTAGTCTGGCAGAAAAAAAAAAAAAAAACAAATAAACCAATTCTTATTGCGGCTATAAGCTGCGCTTTCCTCGGGCCGCGTTGGCGCTTCGCCGAGGAGCCCGCACCGCTCTCAGCACGGGGATGTCGATAACGCGCCGCTGCGCGAGCGGCCGTC